>NZ_JBANBA010000077.1:0-45315 GCF_059803475.1 Bradyrhizobium sp. UFLA05-89
GACGATGAGAGTGTGGCGCGTGCGCGCCCCAAACTCGCAATGACGGTGTTGAGACAAAAGGCGCGCGCGGCTGTTTGGGGCGGGTGACGGGCAGCCGCGCGCGCTGAAGAAGAGGAGGTGGCTGAGACCTCCTCTTTCATCCGGCGTCAGTGAGCAAAGGCTGACGCCGGTTGAACACGAACAGGACCAGGCTGAGCAGCAGCACGATCAGTCCCGCGATCATCTTCAACTCGGCCGAGGTTGCCGTCTTCGGCAGGCGGACCGTGTCGGCTGCCGCAGGCGTCGGACGCCGCGCGGTCGGCTTGGTACTCGCATCGGCATGACGCTCGCGGAGCTGCGTCGGCGCTAGTTGCGGTCGTTCGCCGAACACCTTTTCGAAGTCCCAGCCGGCCGGCAGGTTGATCGGCAGCTCACTGAGCCTCAGCGGCTGGCCTTCGGGGCGGCTCGGCGTCTTGTCGACGGCGACGAGGCTGGTCAGTCGGGTGACGATCTGGTGCTGCAGCGCCAGCCGCAAAATGGCCTTGTCGGCATCCTCGGGGCTCATCTGGCGCATCGTCCGCGCCACCTCGGCGTCGCCGATCTTGCGATTGGCCCAGAGCTTTGACAGACCCTTGCCCTCGGCGGCGTTCTGCAGAGGCAGCGTCACTGACCACGGCCGGTCACCGACGCGGCCCTTGATCTCGAGCGAGCCAGCAAGCTTGTCGAGCTTTGCCGCAAGCACCAGCGGCTCGTCGCGATACACGTCGGGAATGATCGCCGGCGTAATATCGGCCGAGGCGTCCGAGAACCTGGCGGAGAGGCCAGTCACGGCCGGATTTTCCAGCTTGGCGAACAGGCCGCGCATGCGTTCCTCGACCTGCTCGACCGAGCCGATATGGGTGAAGGCGCCGCGTCCGAGCTCGGACGCGCGGGTCATCAGATAAGTGTTGGGCGCAGAGCCGATGCCGACCATGAAGATGCGTGAGCGGCCGCGCATCGCCGTGATCGTTTCGAACAATTGCTGCTCATTGCCGATTGCACCGTCGGTCAGGAACACGACCTGGCGGACCATGCTGGTGTCGCCGAGACTGTCGGTCAGCGCGGCGCGCATCGCCGGCACCATCTCGGTGCCGCCGCGGGCTTGAAGCGCGTCCACGAAAGCGGTTGCCTGCCGCACATGCTCGATGTCGGCGGGCACTGATGTCGTGAACAGCACGTCCATGGTGTCGTCGAAGCGGATGACGTTGAAGCGATCGTTCGGCTGGAGGCGCGCGAGGGCGTAGTTCAGGCTCGCCTTGGCCTGGATGATCGACGTGCCGCCCATCGAGCCGGAATTGTCGATCACGAACACGACTTCGCGCGGCAAGGGCTTTTGAGTCGCTTGCTCGATCGACGGCGGGGTCACGAAGGCGAGCAGGTAGTCGGCGTCGCCGACATGCTCGCGGAACAGGCCGACCGATGGCGCCTTCTCGGCAGCGGGCTTCCAGGTCAGCTCGAAATCGCGATCCGCAGGCACGGTGTCGTCTGCGAGACGAACGACCCGCGTTGCATTGTCGGGACTCTCGATCTTGACGGCATGGTGATGGCTCTTGACCTCGCCGAGCGCAAAGCCGCCCTGGAGGTGAACCGTGATGCTGGTCGGATTGACCGGCAGATTCTTGGCGGGATCCAGCACGGGCGGCGATATGCGATCACGATCCGGAACCGGGTCGGTCTTGCTCGCGCCCCAGCCGGAGCCATCGGACTGGAAATCGACGCTCTGTACGATCGGCGCCGGATTGTAGCGTGGCCCGACCACGAGCGGCACGCGCAGCGAATATTCGTTGCCGGACTGGTGCACCGGTTCCTGATATTCGATCTGCACCAGCACGGTTTCGCCCGGGCCGATATTGGCAACCGAGTTGGTAAAGATGTTCGGCCGTTCCTGTTCGGTGAGCGCGGCCTTCTGGCCGTCGCGGCGCGCCTGCTCGTAGATCACGCGCGCCTGTTGCCGCTCCTTGATGTCGCCGACGATGACGCGGTCGCCGACCACCATCTTCAGCGTGTCGACGGCACCGTTGTTGGCCATCGGATAGACGTAGGTCGCCTCGACCCAGTCCTTGGAGGGATTCCTGAACACTTGCGTGACACGGGCCCGCAGCGTCGGGCCGGAGACGGTGATGTCGACGTCGATGCCGAGACGGATGGCCTCTGTGGTGGCACCGTCGTCCTTCAGAAACAGCGTCCCCGAACGGGCCTCGCCGGGTTGCAGCAGGCTTGCCTGCTCTGACGTGGCCGACCAGCTCGGCACGAAGCTCACGAGCAGGGCCACGAAGGCGATCAGGATCACGGCAACGCCCTGCGCCAGCAGAAACAGCCCCAGATTGATCAGCTTTCGCAGCATGGGGTGCTCGTCATTGTCGGTCTCGTCATAAATGCTCATTTCACCTGCTCCCGAAGCACGTTTGGCTGGCCTCTATTTCGGCCGCGGAGGCTTGATTTCGCGAGCAGAATGATCGGCAATGTTCGGCCGCCGGCCACCTGGGCCGGCCGCCGCGGAGACGGCCCCGTACGGTTTTGTGCTGATTTGTCCGGCCTGCTAGAATGTCCGTCTGGAGCAGGAATAACGATGCATACGCCGGACAAGCAGCTTACCGATGAGCAAAGCCGCGAGGTCGCGGAGAAAATCCGCGAGGAGCTTGCCAAACGGCGCATCTCCCGGCAGGCGCTGGCCGAGCAGGCCAAGCTCAGCCTGTCGACGCTGGAGAAGGTGCTGGGCGGCCGGCGCCCGTTCACGCTGGCGACCACGGTGCGGCTGGAGCAGGCCCTGGGGGTCGCCTTGCGGAAAAATCACGCCGCGCCGCCGGCGCCTGCCGCAGGCAACGATGTCGCGCCCGACAGTCTCGGCTCCTATTCGCACCGCGCGGTGACCTGGCTCGAGGACGTCTACATCACGCTGCGGCCGTCATTTGGCGACAAGGATGCGCTCTTTGCCTACCGCACCGAGATCGCCTGGGAGCCGAAGGTATCGTCGCTGGTCTTCCGCGAGGGTGAGCGCACGGACGCTGCCTATGAGCATACCGGCGAGGTCGCCGTTCCCCATCAGTCCGGCTTCATCTATCTCGTCATCAACCGGCACGGGCAGCATCGCGTGATCACGGTGTCGCGGCCGACAGTGGCCGGCGAGATGTATGGCATCATCTCGACGTTGCGCGCCGGACCGGGCTCCCAGCTGACGCCGATCGCGGCACCCATTGCCCTCGTGCCGGCGCGAAACGTCAAGACGCCGACCTTGGGGCGGATTTCTCCCGACAACGTCAATTACGCGCTGTACCGTGACCATCTGCGCCGCACGGTGGACGAATCGTTCGCGCTTTTCCTTCCGGTCTAGCGGCTCTTTCGTTCCGGCGTCGCTTTTTGTTGAATTCATTTGCCCGTGTCATTCATGCCCAGTTCGCAAGCCGAGCCCGACGCCGAGCGTCCGCTGTTCTCCGTCATCATTCCACTCGATGATCACCGCGGGCAGTGGCAGCGATCCTGGTCCGGTTGGAACGCGCAGAGCGTCGATAGATCCTTGTACGAGATCATCTTTGTCGTACCGCCCGACCGGCTGCTCCGTGCCGAGCTCAAGAGTATCGTTGGAGATCAGGCTCATCTCGAATATGCCGAATCCGATCATGATATCGAGCTGAGCGCGCTCGGCGCCACGAAAGCCCGAGGTCGCTTCCTCTTCTTCACGGAATCGCATTGCTGGCCCGAGCCCGACGTCCTCGAACTCTGCATCCGAACTATCGAGGATCAACCCGGCTGGTCGGGCTTCTCCTGCAAATCGATTCCGATTTGCCACAATTCTCTGTCGGAAGCGGAAGCTGCGATGTATCAGGCCGACATCGAGTTCGGTATGAAGTTGCATCCTTGGCTCAAGGTGCTCGACCAATGCTTTGTGACGCGACGTGATGCATACGAGGAGTGCGGAGGCTTGCGCAGCGAGTTCGGCCATTTCGCCGAATGGCTCCTCGCTGCCAGCTATCATACGCGCGGCCACGCGATTGGCTATTTGGAAGAAGCCCGCGTACATCACTATTACATCGGCAGGCTCGATGAGCTCGAGATGTTCACGCGCGATTTCGTGGAAGGTGAGATTCGCTACCTGAGCGAAGGACGGCGTGAACCCGGCAGCGAGCTTCTGGAAATTCCCGTCGAATGGAGCCGCCAGGACAATTTCGATCCCGCGCTTGCGCGGAGAGCGTTTGGCGCGCTGGTGCTTGATGGCCGTTCTTGGTCGAAGCCAACTCACGAGACATGGCGCGGATTCCGGCGCTGGATCGGACCTGCGCTGTTTGGCGACCTCCACTCGCGCAGTGCGGCGCGGTTCGCGGCTGCCTATGACCGCTGCGTCCTGACCGTTCTGACGCGTGTCGGCTCGCGCGAGAGCGTAGCGCGATGGATGAAGCGTTACATCGCGGCCCTGATCGATTTTCAGCGTCTCGAAAGCATCCACCGCGTTCGCAACGCCAAAGGCGCTCCCTTGCAGCGGTTGGGCGATCCCGTGCTTGCGCAGGCCGGCTTCAATGCGGCGGAGATCTGGCAGGGCCGCGCCTTCCGCTGGAGTGAGCCCGAAGCCGCGGTCCGGATCAGCGCACGACCCGGCCGCAATGTCGTCCGTGTTCAATGCCTCAACGTCCGCGGACCGCTCGACCGAATCGGGCTTCGCTTCTATCTCGACGGCGCGCGTATCGCCGACCGATCGATCGCGATCCAGGAGGACGGCTTCGAGCTGCGCCTTCAGCTGCCATCGTCGGGCGAGTCCACGCTGGCGTGGACCTGCCCGCGTTTTGCGGCCGCGGGCGATCCGCGCCGCCTCGGCTTGCCGGTGGTGGCAATCGAAGTGACTAATGACGTTCAGCCGCGCGAGGCCTGAGGCTCAGGCGGTCGCGGGCGTGGCTTTGTCGGCTTCCGAAGCCGCCGAAAATTCCTTGCGCAGCGTCGGCTTGTGGATCTTGCCGGTGGCGTTGCGCGGGAGCGCGTCGACGAAGCGGACCTGGCGCGGGCATTTGAAGCGCGCGAGATTGGCGGCGCAGTGCGCGAAGATGTCCGCTTCGCTCAAGGCTAGTCCGGGCTTGACCGCGACGATGGCAAGGCCGACCTCGCCCCATTGTGCATCGGGAATGCCGATCACGGCGGCTTCCGCGATGGCCGCGATCTGATGCAGGGCGTTCTCGACCTCGGCCGGATAGACGTTCTCGCCGCCGGAAATGTACATGTCCTTCCAGCGGTCGACGATGTAGTAAAAGCCCTCCTCGTCGACGCGGCTGGCATCGCCCGTGTGCAGCCAGCCGTCAGTGAAGGAGGATCTGTTGGCTTCCGGCCGGTTCCAGTAGCCGGGCGTGATGTTCGGTCCTTTCACCCAGAGCTCACCAAGCTCGCCGACAGTGGCATCACTGCCGTCCGGCCGCACGATCCGCACCTCCGTATGCAGCACCGGCTTGCCGGCGGAGCCTGCTTTCCGCGCCGCATCCTCGCGGTCAAGCACCAGCACCGCCGGCGAGGTCTCGGTCATGCCGTAGCCCTGCTGAAGCGCGACACCGCGCGCCTCCCAGACCTTCAGCAGCGGCACCGGCATTGGCGCGCCGCCGACGCCGCAGGTCGCCAGCCGGCCCAGATCGGTGGTCGTAAAGGCTGGATGCTGCGCCATGAACTGGTAGATCGCGGGCACGCCGAAGAACACGTTGATGCCCTGCGCGGGATCGCCGATCAGTTGCAGCGCAAGGCCGGGATCGAAGGCGCGCATGATCAGCACGGTGCCGCCGGCATGCAGCGCAGGGTTGGTGTAGCAATTGAGCCCGCCAGTGTGGAACAGCGGCAGCACGGTGAGCAGCACCGTGGACGGCCCGATGCCGGCGGGGCCGCCGAGGTTGACGCAATTCCAGAACGTCATGCCATGGGTGATCGTCGCACCCTTGGGATGGCCCGTGGTGCCCGAGGTGTACATGATGGTCGAGATGTCATCGAGCGTCACTTGCTCGATCCTGTCGAGCGGCTTTGACGCCGCGATGCCCGCTTCGTACGAGCCCCCAGGGCCAAGCAGCAGCGTCGTGCCAACGCCGCAAAGCTTCGTCACCGCAAGCGCGGTCTCGCCGAGATCGCCGTCATGGACCATCACTTTCGGCGCGCAATCGGTGACGATGAACTGCAATTCCGGAACGGTGAGGCGTGTATTCAGCGGCACGAAGACCGCGCCGAGCCGGAAGCAGGCGAACTGCACCTCGAGCGTATCGGTCGTATTTTGAGCCAGCACGGTGACGCGATCACCGCGCGTGACGTTCAGGCCGTCGCGCAGATGCGTGGCGAGGCGCGAGATCCGCGCGTCGAATTGTTCGTAGCTGAAGCGACGCCGGCTCGCCAGGTCGACGACCGCGATCTTGTCAGGCGCGCGGCGGCTGTGATGAGCGATCCAGTCGTAATGGCGAACGGTCAAGTGTCCCTCCATTTGCGGTCTTGCGCCGTCTGCCTCTCATTGCCTTGCAACATGCCAGGCCGGCCCCGAGGGGCTGGCCTGAGTTTTTTGCAAGTTTCTTTTTTGGTTCGGAGTTGCTCCGCGAGGGGCTAAACTGTCTTGCGTTGAGTTGCTGGAGCATGGCCCGACGGAAGTCGGATGCTCCCGGCCAGCCACTCGACGCAAGTGGGCGGGTGGTGTTCCGGCCATGGTGGCAACAAGAATCGCCGCCAGCGAAAGCGACCACGCGATGACGAGCCCGTTCTATACCGCCGAGCACGACGCTTTCCGCGCCGTGATGCGCCGCTTCGTCGAAAAGGAGATCGAGCCTCACGCCCAGGAATGGGACGAGGCCGGCGAATTCCCGCGCGCGTTGTATCGCAAGGCTGCGGAGATCGGCCTTTTGGGGCTCGGGTTCCCCGAACAATTTGGCGGCAGCCCCGCCGATCAGTTCATGAAGATCGTGGCCAGCCAGGAGCTGGCGCGCGCCGGTGCTGGCGGTATCAGTGCGTCGCTGATGAGCCATACCATCGGCTCACCGCCGATCGCGCGCGCAGGCCGCGCCGAGATCAAGGCGAGGGTGCTGCCGCAGATCCTCGCCGGCGAAAAGATCTCCGCGCTCGCGATCACCGAGCCCAGCGGCGGCTCCGACGTTGCGAACCTGCGCACCAGGGCACAGCGCGATGGCGATCATTACGTCGTGAGCGGCGAGAAGACGTTCATCACCTCGGGCATGCGCGCCGACTATCTGACCGTTGCCGTGCGCACGGGCGGCGAGGGCGCCGGCGGCGTCAGCCTGCTTCTGATTGATGGCGATACGCCCGGCCTGTCGCGCACCAAGCTGAAGAAGATGGGCTGGTGGGCCTCCGATACCGCGACGCTGCATTTCGACGACTGCCGCGTGCCGGCCGAGAACCTGATCGGCGAAGAAGGGCAGGGCTTCAAGATCATCATGCAAAACTTCAACAGCGAACGCATGGGCATGGCGGCCGGCTGCACGGCCTTTGCCCGCGTCTGCCTCGACGAGGCGGTCGCGTATGCCAAAGAGCGCAAGACCTTCGGCAAGCCGCTGGCCCAGCACCAGGTGATCCGTCACAAGATCGTCGACATGGCGCAGAAGGTTGCTGCCAGCCAGGCTATGCTGGAAATGCTGGCCTGGCGGCTCGAGCAGGGCGAGAGCCCGGTCGCTGAAATCTGCATGATGAAGAACCAGGCGACGCAGACGATGGCGTTCTGCGCCTCGGAAGCTGTGCAGATCTTTGGCGGCGCCGGCTTCATGCGCGGCATCAAGGCCGAGCGCATCTACCGCGAGGTCAAGGTCAACGCCATCGGCGGTGGTACCGAGGAGATCATGAAGGATCTGGCTAGCCGGCAGATGGGGTTGTGATCTTCACCGTCATTCCGGGGCGACGCGAAGCGTCCAATCCGGAATCTCGATATGTAGGACTCATCTCTGGATTCCGGGTTCGCGCTTCGCGCGCCCTGGAATGACGAAGGGAAAGAAATGCTGTTCACTGTCGACCACGACGACATCCGCCGCTCCCTGCAGAAATTCATCGCAGGCGAGATCAACCCCCATGTCGATGACTGGGAGAAGGCGGACGTCTTCCCAGCGCACGAGCTGTTCAAGAAGATGGGCAGCCTTGGCTTCCTCGGGCTGAACAAGCCGGTCGAGTTCGGCGGCTCGGGGCTCGACTACTCGTATGCACTGATGATGGCGGAGGAGTTGGGGTCCATCACCTGCGGCGGGGTGCCGATGGCGATCGGCGTGCAGACCGATATGGCGACGCCTGCGTTGGCCCGCTTCGGCTCCGACGAGGTGCGGCGTGAGTTCCTGGCGCCCTCGATCGCAGGCGATTTCGTCGCCTGCATCGGCGTCTCCGAGCCCGGCGCGGGCTCCGACGTCGCCTCGATCAAGACCAATGCGCGTTCCGACGGCGACGACTACGTCATCAATGGCGGCAAGATGTGGATCACCAACGGCACGCAGGCCGACTGGATCTGCCTGCTCGCCAACACCGGCGATGGGCCCGTTCACCGCAACAAGTCGCTGATCTGCGTCCCCATGAAGAGCAAGGGCGTCACGGTGGCACGCAAGCTCGACAAGATGGGCATGCGTTCCTCCGACACCGCGCAGATCTTCTTCGACAATGTCCGCGTGCCCAAGCGCAACCGGATCGGCGACGAGGGCAAGGGCTTTACCTATCAGATGATCCAGTTCCAGGAGGAGCGGCTGTGGGGTGCGGCCGCCTGCCTGAGGGCGCACGAATACATTATCGACCAGACCATCGAATATACCCGCAACCGCAAGGCCTTCGGCCGGAGCATTCTTGACAACCAGGTCGTGCACTACAAGCTTGCGGAGATGCAGACCGAGGTCGAGCTGTTGCGTGCGCTGGTTTATCGTGCCGGCGAGGCGTTGGTGGCGGGTGAGGACGTGACGAAGCTCGCGACGATGGCCAAGCTCAAGGCCGGCCGTCTCGGCCGCGAGCTCACCGATGCCTGCCTGCAATATTGGGGCGGCATGGGCTTTACCAACGAGACGCCGGTCAGCCGCGCCTATCGCGATAGCCGCCTGACCTCGATCGGCGGCGGTGCCGATGAAGTGATGCTGATGGTCTTGTGCAAGATGATGGGAACGCTGCCCGATAGCATCAGAGTCTGAGCATGATCTTTTCGGAAAACCACTGCACACTTTGCGCTGCCGCGGCCCTTCGGGTCCGGATCATGCTCTAGGGGAACCGCCCGATGATCACGCTCTATCACTGCGACGCCGCGCGCTCCTTCCGCCCGCTCTGGATGCTGGAGGAAATGGGTCTGCCGTATGAGCTGAAGATGCTGCCGTTCCCGCCGCGCGTCTTCGCCAAGGAGTACTTGGCGATCAATCCACTGGGCACGATCCCTTTTTTGATCGACGGCGAGACACGGATGACGGAGTCTTCCGGTATCTGCCACTACCTCGGCACCAGATACGGGCCAACTCCGCTGATGGTCGATGCCAATGATCCCGATTTCGGCGCGTTCCTGAACTGGATGTATTTCAGCGATGCGACACTAACCTTCCCGCAGACGCTGGTACTTCGCTACGCCCAGCTCGAGCCGGAAGAGCGGCGCAATCCCCAGGTCGCCGGCGACTATGCAAAATGGTTCCTGGGTCGCCTGCGCGCGGTGGAGGCAGCGACCGCAAATGCCGAGGCCTTGTGCGCCGGCCGCTTCACCGCCGCCGATATCGTGATTGGCTACGCCCTGCGGCTTGCAGAAAGCATCGGGCTTTCGCGCGATTTCGGTCCAAATGTCGCAGCCTACTGGGCGCGCCTGCAACAGCGCGAGGGTTTCAAGCGAGCAGTAGCGGCGGAGCGTAAGGCGGGAATCGAGCAGAACGTCGCGCCAAGGCTGAGGGCGTGAGGGAACCGTCATTCCGGGGCGCCCGAAGGGCGAGCCCGGAATCTCGAGATTCCGGGTTCGATGCTTCGCATCGCCCCGGAATGACGACTATTTGTGACAGCGCTATCCCGTCGTGACACCATGCAAAATTCCGCTAAGGTGGCCACGTCCGCAGCGGCCAAAAGAGCTGTGCGAGGAGGACCGCCGATGGAAGATAAGGGTCGCGAATCCGACCATTTGATGCTGATCACGCCGGAGCGCGTGTTCTATGCGGGGTTACTCGGCCGGCCGCGCCGGCGGACCGCCGGTTGCTGCCACGTCTATGTCGCGATCAAGGGCAGCCTGCATCTGACCATCGACGACGTCCACACCACCGACATCCTCGTCGTGACCCTGCCGAACCAGCGGCACACCATCGCGAGCGACTATCGCACGGTCATCAGCGTGACGCTCGAGCCCGAGAGCATGCCGGACGGCGTGATTGAGGCACTGGCCGAGCGCCTGACCGGACCGGACAAGGCAGCCTACGCGCGAAAGATCCTCGCGGCTTATGCGTTCCTGCGCCAGCGCCGCTATGGCGATGTCACCACCGCCGAATTCGACGAGATGTGCTTTGGCGAGGCATTGTCGCGCCGTGTGCTCGATCCGCGCGTGATCCGGGCGATCGCGCGCATCGAGCGCTTCTCCGGCGAACCGGTGACGGCGGACACCTGTGCGGCGGAAGCCAGCCTCTCGGCTTCGCGCTTCCTGCATCTGTTCAAGGAAGAGACCGGCATTTCCTTCCGCTCCTTCCGCGCCTGGAAACGCGCGCGGCATCTCCTTCATTTCGCCAACCAGGACCTCAACCTCGCCCATCTCGCGCAGGACATCGGGTATCCCGACAGTACTCATTTCAGCCATTCGATTCGCCGCTTCTATGGCCTGAAGCCGCGCGCCATCTTCGTCGGTTCGCGCGATCTTGCGATCTATCGCAGCGGCGAGACGGCGAAGCTTGCGGAAGCAAGCTAGACTCGCTTCGGGTGGGTTAGCCGAAGGCGTAACCCACCACTTCTGCATCCGCGGGACGCGCCTGTGGGTTACGCTTCGCTAACCCACCCTACGCAGCTACTGCTACGGCAGCCATCCCTAGCTTCTCCGCGCAAGAAGCCGCAGCTTTCGCGTCACATGATCGCAGCGTTGCATTCTCAACCTGCGAGAACCCCAACGCATGAGCGACAAGGCCGTCATCACATGTGCGCTCAACGGCGTGCTCACCGACCCCCGGCAGCACAACGTGCCGGTGACGCCCGAAGAGATGGCGCGCGAGGCCCGGGCTGCGTTCGACGCCGGCGCCAGCATCATGCACATCCATCTGCGCCAGCAAGCGCCGAACAAGGGGCACTTGCCGTCCTGGGAGGTCGGCGTCAGCAAGGAGATCCAGCAGGCGATCCGCGAAGCCTGCCCCGGCGTGATCATCAATCACACCTCGGGCGTGTCGGGGCCGAACTACAGCGGCGCACTCGATTGCATTCGCGAGACGAAGCCGGAGATCGCCGCCTGCAACGCCGGCTCGCTGAACTATCTGAAGGTGAAGGCCGATCACACCTGGGCCTGGCCGCCGATGATGTTCGACAACGCAGTCGAGAAGGTGAAGGACTATCTCGACGTCATGAACGCGGTCGGCACCATCCCCGAGTTCGAATGCTTCGACGTCGGCATCGTCCGCTGCGTCGGCATGTACACCCAAGTCGGCATGTACGAGGGGCCGCTCGAATACAATTTCGTCATGGGCGTTGCCTCCGGCATGCCCGCTGATCCCGAGCTGCTGCCGATCCTGCTCAAGCTGAAGCGTCCCGAGGCGCATTGGCAGGTCACGGCGATCGGCCGCGAAGAAATCTGGCCCCTGCATCAGCGCTGCGCCGATCTCGGCGGGCACCTGAGGACCGGCCTCGAAGACACCTTCTATCTCGCTGACGGCAAGAAGGTGACGTCGAACGGTCAATTGATCGAAGCGGTGGCCGCTTGTGCACGTCGCGCCGGCCGCGAGATCGCGAGTCCGGCCGAGGCGCGGAAGATTTTTGGGACGAACCGGTAGGTATTACCCCCACCGTCATTGCGAGCGAAGCGAAGCAATCCACAATGTATCCGCGGAAACAGCCTGGATTGCTTCGTCGCTTCGCTCCTCGCAATGACGGGTAGGATAGAGCTATGTCCATCATCGAAAACACCATTTCCGCCGGCAACGCCGCCTACCACGCCAACCGTGACGGCATGCTGGCGCTAATCGACCGGATGCGTGCGCTGGAAGAGCGCACGCGCGGGGCGTCCGCCGCCGCAAAGGATCGCTTCCACAAGCGCGGCCAGCTGCTGCCGCGCGAGCGTGTCGCGCTGGTTCTCGACCCCGGCGCGCCGTTCATCGAGCTCTCCACGCTGGCCGGCTACATGTTCGACGTGAGCGATGCCAACACGAGCGTGCCCGGCGGCGGCGTCATCGCAGGCATCGGCTTCGTCTCCGGCATCCGCTGCATGGTCAGCGCCAGCGACGCCGGCATCGATGCCGGCGCGCTGCAACCCTATGGCCTCGACAAGACGCTGCGCGTGCAGGAGCTCGCGCTGGAGAACAGGCTGCCCTATGTGCAGCTCGTCGAAAGCGCCGGCGCCAATCTCCTGCGCTACCGCGTCGAAGACTTTGTTCGCGGCGGCAACATCTTTCGCAACCTCGCGCGGCTCTCTGCGGCGGGCCTCCCCGTTGTCACCGTGACGCATGGTTCGTCGACCGCGGGTGGTGCCTATCAGACGGGTCTGTCCGACTACATCGTCATGGTGCGTGGCCGCACCCGCGCCTTCCTCGCGGGACCGCCGCTGCTCAAGGCCGCAACCGGCGAGTTCGCGACCGAAGAGGAGCTCGGCGGCGCCGAGATGCATACGCAGATCTCCGGTCTCGGCGACTACCTCGCCGAGGACGACCGCGATGCCCTGCGCATCGCGCGTGAAATCATGGCAGCGCTGGAATGGGAGCGGCCGGGCCGGGCGAGCGCGCACTACAAGCCGCCACGCTACGATCAGGACGAGCTGCTTGGCATCATGCCGATGGATCACAAGCGCCCCGTCGACATGAAGCAGGTCATCGCGCGCATCGTCGACGATTCCGACTTCACCGAGATGGCGCCGAATTATGGCCCCGCCACCATTTGTGGCCATGCCCGCATCGAAGGTCAGGCGATCGGCATCATCACCAACAACGGTCCGCTCGATCCGGCCGGAGCCAACAAGGCGACGCACTTCATCCAGGCTTGCTGCCAGACCCGCACGCCGTTGCTGTATCTGAACAACACCACCGGCTACATGGTCGGAAAATCCTATGAAGAGGCCGGCATGATCAAGCACGGCTCGAAAATGATCCAGGCGGTGACGTCGGCGACGGTGCCGCAGATCACCATCTATTGCGGCGCTTCCTTCGGTGCCGGCAATTACGGCATGTGCGGCCGCGGCTTCCATCCGCGCTTCTGTTTCTCCTGGCCCAATGCCAAGACCGCCGTGATGGGCGGCGAGCAGGCGGCCGAGACCATGGCGATCGTGACGGAAGCTGCTGCCGCGCGCCGCGGCAAGCCGATCGAGAGGGACAAGCTCGAGGCCATGAAGGCAGAGATCATCGGCGTATTCGACGGCCAGATGGATGTGTTTTCGACCAGCGCCCGCGTGCTCGATGATGGCGTGATCGATCCGCGCGACACTCGCGCGGTCCTCTCCGAAGTGCTCGCGATCTGCCGCGAGGGCGACGCTCGGACGCCCCAGCGCATGCAATTCTCGGTGGCCCGCCCATGAGGAACGGATCAGTGCAGCACCGGCCGTTCTTCAAGGTGTTGGTCGCCAATCGCGGCGAGATCGCGCTGCGGGTGATGCGCAGCGCGCGCCGTCTCGGCCTTGGCGTCGTCGCGGTCTATTCGGATGCGGATCGCGATGCCTTGCATGTGCGGCAGGCTGACCAGGCCGTACGGATCGGCGAAGCCTTGCCGGCGCAATCCTATCTCAACATATCAGCCATCATTGCCGCTGCGAAAGCGAGCGGGGCGGATGCCGTGCACCCCGGCTATGGCTTCCTCGCCGAGAACGAGGCGTTTGCGAAGGCTTGCAAGGATGCCGGCCTCGTCTTCATCGGCCCGTCGACCCAGGCAATCGAGGCGATGGGTAACAAGGCCGGCGCCAAGGAGATCATGAAGAAGGCCGGCGTGCCTATCGTGCCGGGCTATCAGGGCGCCGACCAGAGTGACGAGGTGATGCTCGCGGAAGCCGGGAAGATCGGCTTCCCCGTGATGATCAAGGCGGTCGCCGGCGGCGGCGGTCGCGGCATGCGGCTGGTGGCTGATGCCGCGGCCTTCCCCGACGCGCTGTGCAGCGCGCGCTCCGAAGCGAAGGCCGCGTTCGGCGATCCCACGGTTATCCTCGAACGCGCGATCCAGGACCCGCGGCACATCGAGATTCAGGTATTCGGCGACTCCTATGGCAACGCCATTCATCTCGGCGAGCGCGATTGCTCCGTGCAGCGACGGCACCAGAAGCTGATCGAGGAGGCGCCGTCGCCGGCAGTGACGCCGGAGTTGCGTGCGAGAATGGGCGAGGTCGCGGTCGCAGCCGTGAGGGCGCTGCGTTATGAGGGCGCCGGCACGCTGGAATTCCTGCTCGACGAAAGCGGCGAGTTCTACTTCATGGAGATGAACACGCGCCTGCAGGTTGAGCATCCCGTGACCGAGGCGATCACCGGCCTGGACCTCGTCGAGCTGCAACTGCGCGTCGCCCGCGGTGAGCCGCTGCCGGTCAAGCAGCAGGACATCAGGTTCTCCGGCCACGCCATCGAAGTGCGGCTGTGCTCGGAGGACGCCGCACACGATTTCATGCCGCAGTCCGGCCGCATCGCGCGCTGGCAGGTGCCGGACGGCATCCGCGTCGAGCACGCGCTGCAATCGGGAACGGAGATTCCGCCGTTCTACGATTCCATGATCGCCAAGGTCATTAGCCATGGCGCGACGCGCGAGGAAGCGCGAGGTCGCCTGATCTGCGGGCTGGAACAGCTCACCGCCTTCGGCGTCGCCACCAACCAGGCGTTCCTGATGTCGTGCCTGCGGCATTCCGGCTTTGCCAAGGGCGAGACGACGACGGCGTTCATCGGCGCGCATCGCGATGAGCTTCTGGTGCCGCGCAAGGACGGAGCGTTCGGCGCTGCGCTCGCAGGCCTGTTGCTTTACGTCACCAACCCGCACGCCCCGTCGTGGCGCGGCGGGCGGAGCTTGGCGACGACGTTTCCGCTGCCGGTGAAGATCGAGATCGAGGGGCACACGCATGAGCTCGAAGTCACGCGCGAGCGTGATGGCAGCTACGTGGTCTCCACTGATGGACAAATGCATCGGTTCGAGGTCGATGAGCTAGATTCAGAGACGATTCGTTTCCATCACGCCGGCCTCATGGACACCGCAAAATTCCTGCGCGATGGCGGTCGGCTTTGGCTCCAGCACCGCGGCTTCCCGCTCGTGGTCGCCGATCTTACCCACGCCGCGCCGAAAGCCGCCGCAGCGAATGGCGGCGACGGCAAGGTCCGCGCCGCCATGAACGGCCGCGTCGTCGCAGTGCTGGTCAAGCCAGGCGACCGCGTCCTCGCCGGCCAGCCGGTGATGATACTGGAGGCGATGAAGATGGAGCACGTCCACAAGGCCGGCATCGATGGCGTGGTCGTGGCGATCGATATCGCCGAGGGTGAGCAAGTGAAGACGGGGAAGGTCGTGGTGGAGATCGAGCCGCAAACACCGCAATCGTAGGGTGGGTTAGCCGGAGGCGTAACCCACCACTTCTCTCGACGTAGAAACAAAAGAGGTGGGTTACGCTTCGCTAACCCACCCTACAATTCTATTGCCCTCGCCCCGTTCCCTCATTGAGCAAGCACGCCACCTGGTGCCCCTCGCTGGCCTCCACCAGCGACGGTCGCTCCGTGTTGCATCGCGCCATCGCAAAGCGGCAGCGCGTGTGGAAGGCGCATCCCGATGGCGGATTGACCGGGCTCGGCACGTCGCCGTCGACCAGCGGCGTGAGCCGCTTCGCGTGCGGATTGGCGATCGGGACCGAGGCGAGCAGCGCCTGCGTATAGGGATGGCGCGGATTTCTGAACAGCTCATCCTTGTCCGCGATCTCGACGATGCGACCGAGATACATCACGGCGACACGGTGGCTGATGTGAGCGACCACCGCCAGATCATGCGCGATGAACAGATAGGAGAAGCCGTGCTGGCGCTGCAGGTCGATCAGGAGGTTGATGACCTGCGCCTGGATCGAGACGTCGAGCGCGGAGACGGGCTCGTCGCAGACGATTAGCCGTGGCTGAAGCGCGAGCGCGCGGGCAATGCAGATGCGCTGGCGCTGGCCGCCGGAGAATTGATGCGGGAAATTGCGCATCTGGTCGGGCCGCAGGCCCACCTGCTCGAACAGTTTTGCGACGCGCGTCTCCAGCGCTTTCCCGCTTGCGAGGCCATGCACTGCGAGAGGCTCGCCGACGATGTCGCCCGCTGTCATGCGCGGGTTGAGCGAGGCAAAGGGGTCCTGGAACACGATCTGCATCGAACGGCGATGCGGCCGCAGCTCGGTCTTGGAGAGATGCGTGATATCCTCACCGTCGAGGCGAATCTGGCCCGAGGTCGGCTCGACCAGCCGCAGCACGCTGCGCGCCACTGTCGACTTGCCGCAGCCGGATTCGCCGACGAGGCCGAGCGTTTCGCCCGTATGAAGCGAGAAGCTGACGCCATCGACTGCATGCACGGTGCCGACCCGCTTGCGCAGCACGCCGGCGCGCACCGGATAGTGCTTGAAGAGGTCGGTGACCTCGAGCAACGTCTCGCTCATGCCACCTCCTCCGCGACCTCGGCCGCACGCCAGCAGGCGGCGAGATGGCCGCCACCCCAATCCTGAAGCGGCGGATATTCGGCCTCGCAGCGCTTGATGGCGAGCTTGCAACGCGGCGCGAAGGCGCAGCCTTTCGGCAGCCGCACCAGCGACGGCACGGTCCCGGGAATCTCGTTCAGCCGCGCCTGCGCCGCGACGCCGGATGCCGGGACCGCCGGGATCGAAGCCATCAACCCGCGCGTATAGGGATGTTTTGGTGCAGCGAACAATGCTTCCACCGTCGCTTCCTCGACCTTCTTCCCCGCATACATTACGATCACGCGCTGCGCGGTCTGCGCCACGACGCCGAGGTCATGCGTGATCAGCACGAGGCCGGTGCCGAGCTCCTTCTGAAGGTCGAGGATCAGCGCGAGGATCTGCGCCTGGATCGTGACGTCGAGCGCGGTGGTCGGCTCGTCCGCGATCAACAGCGCCGGCCGGCAGGCCAGCGCCATCGCGATCATCGCGCGCTGGCGCATGCCGCCGGAAAGCTGATGCGGATATTCCTTCGCGCGCCGGGCCGGCTCGGGAATGCGCACCAGCCGCAGCATCTCGACCGCGATGTCTTGGGCCTCTCTGGTCGAGATGCTGCGATGCAGCCGCACGGCCTCCGTGATCTGGTCGCCGATCCGCATCACCGGATTGAGCGAAGTCATCGGCTCCTGGAAGATCATGGAAATGCGGTTGCCGCGAATGGCGCGCATCTTCGCATCATCCAGTGCGAGCAGGTCAGTGCCCTCGAGCGTCACTGAGCCGCCGACGATGCGGCCGGGCGGGTTGGGCACGAGCCGCATCAAGGAGAGCGCGGTGACGCTCTTGCCGCAGCCGGATTCGCCGACGATCGCCAGCGTCTCGCCGCGCCGCACCTGGAATGAGACGTCGTCGACGGCCTTGAAGAGTCCGGAATTGGTGAAGAACACCGTTTTCAGGTTCCTCACATCGAGCACGAGATCGGAGGTGTCGCTCATCAGCCCCGCTGCCTCGGATCCAGGATGTCGCGCAGCGCGTCACCGAACAGATTGGTGCCGAACACGGCGAGGCTGATCGCGATCCCCGGGAAGATCACCAGCCACGGTGCGGTGCGGACATATTCGGCAGCCGATTCCGACAGCATGCGGCCCCAGGACGGGTAGGGCTCGGGAATGCCGAGGCCGAGGAAGGAGAGCGAGGCCTCGGTGAGGATGGTCGAGCCGAGCTGCGCCGTGGCGAGCACGATCAGCGGCGCCAACGTGTTCGGCAGCACGTGGCGGAGCGCGATCCGCATCTCGCTCATGCCGATCGATTTGGCGGCTTCCACGAACGGCTGCTCGCGCAGGGCCAGCGTGTTGGCGCGGATCACGCGTGCCACCGTCGGGATCAGCGGAATGGCGATCGCGATGATGACGTTGGGCAGCGACGGCCCAAGCGCGGCCGTCATCACCAGCGCCAGCACCAGGAGCGGCAGCGCCTGAAGGATGTCGGAGACACGCTGAAACACGAGATCGACCCAGCCGGAGAGATAGCCCGAGGTGAGGCCGACGATCACGCCGATGGAGGCGCCAAGCGCGGTCGAGCCGATGCCAACCGCGAGCGATATCCGCGCACCGTGGATGATGCGGCTGAAGACGTCGCGGCCGAAAGAATCCGTGCCCATCCAGTGCAGCGCGCTCGGGCGTGCCAGCGCATGCGCGGCATCGACGGTGAGGGGATCGAAGCGGGCGAGGAAATTGGCGAAGATCGCCGTGAACACGAACAGCGTCATGATGATCAGCCCGGCCGCGCCCAGCACATGCCGCTGCGCCAGGAACAGCACGCGCCGCCAACCGCCTGTCGCGCCCGCACCGGCGCGCTTCAGTTCGAGATCATAGTCGATCGCGGCCAAGCAATTCTCCTAGTCCGTATACCGGATGCGCGGGTCGAACACGGCGTACAGCATGTCGACGGTGAAGTTCGCGAACACCACGACGACGGCGATGAACATCACGAGGTTCTGCACGATGGGATAATCCCGCCAGCGGATCGCCTCGACCAGGAAGCGCGCGACGCCGGGAATGTTGAACACGGTCTCGGTCACGATGAGGCCGCCGATCAGGAAGGCCGCTTCGATGCCGATCACGGTGATCACGGGCAACATCGCGTTCTTCAGCGCATGCTGATAATTCACGGCGGCATCGGAGGCACCCTTGGCGCGTGCGGTGCGGATATAGTCCTGCCGCAGCACCTCCAGCATCGAGGAGCGCGTGATGCGCATGGTGAGCGCGGCGCTGCGGAAGCCGACCGCGGCAGCCGGCACCGCATAGGTCGCAAACGCCTCCACCCAGGTCTGCGGATTGGGATTGAAGATCGGCATCTGGCCGAACATCGCGACCGACGCGGTGAGGATCAAAAGCCCGAGCCAGAACGAGGGTAGCGACAGCCCGCTGAGGCTGACGACACGCAACGCATAGTCGAGTTTTGTTCCCTGCTTCACCGCGCTGATGACGCCCAAGGGAATGCCGATCGAGGCGGAGAACAGCAATGCGAGCCCGGCAAGCCGCGCGGTGATGGGAATCCGTGGCAGTATCTCCTGGAGCGCCGGCTTCTCCGAGACATAGGAGTAACCAAAATCGCCGCGAAGAAAGCCGCCGATCCAATGCAGATACTGCATCACCAGCGGCTGATCGATGCCGAGCTCCTTTTCCAGATTGGCCTTGTCTGCGGGATCGACGTAACCGGCAGCCGCAAACAGGATATCGACGATGTTGCCCGGCACGATGCGCAGCAGGAAGAAGATGACGATCGAGATCCCGAACAGGGTCACGAGCATCAGGAAGAGGCGGCGCACCAGATAGGCAAACATCCCAACGCCTCCTGCCGAGCCCCTCAGCTGCCCGTCCGCCGCATTACTTGTCCAGCCACAGATCCTCGTAGCGGTAGCCATTATAGGACGAGTTGGTCATGATCGTCACACCCTTGACATAGGGCTGCCAGCAGGTGCCCATGCGGCTGTGGAAGATGATCGGGCGGGCGACGTCCTCCTGCAGCTTCTTGTCGATCTCCCAAACCAGCTTCTTGCGCTTGCCAGCGTCGGTCTCCTGCGACTGCACGTCGAACAGTTTTTCGATCTCCTTGTTGCAGTAGTTGGTGTAGTTGCGTTCGGAGCCGCAGGAATAGTTCTCGTAGAAGGACTGGTCGGGATCATCCACCGCATTGCCGGTGAGGTTGAGTCCGATCATGTAGTCCTTGCGCGCGACCTTCGGGAACCAGTTCGCGGTTTCCACGACGTCGAGCTCACCGTCGATATAGATGCTCTTGAGCTGGTCGATCAGGATCACCGCGGGGTCGCGATAGACGGGAATGTTGCGCGTGGAAACCTTCACGGCGAGATGCTTATCCGGCCCATATCCGGCCTTTTGCATCAGCTTCTTCGCCTCCTCGCGGTTGGCGTTCACGTCCGGGCCGTAGCCGGGAATGGTCTCCAGCATCTCCTTGGGCATCCCCCACAGGCCGTTCGGCGGCGGCAGCATGGTGCCGCCGATGTCGCCCTGGCCCTCGAACATGATCGAGATGAACGCCTTGCGGTCGAGCGCCAGCGCCATGGCGCGGCGGATGTCGCTATTGTCGAACGGCGGCGCGCTGGAGTTGACGATGATGTTGGTCGCGACATTGGTCGACGCGATCTCGCAGATCGCATTCGGCGCCTGCGACTTGACGTCCTTCACCAGCGGGATCGTCACCTCGGTCGGGAAGGTCATGTCGAACTTGCCGGCGACGAAAGCGAGGATTGCGGTCGAACGGTTCGGGATGATGGTGAACTCGATGCCGTCGAGATAGGGCCGGCCCTTCTTCCAGTAGTCGGGATTGCGGGTCAGCTTGATCGATTCATTGGCCTTGAACTCGACGAACTTGAAGGGACCGGTGCCGATCGGATGCGTGCGCATGTCGCCGGGCGTGACGTGGCAGGGATAAACCGGCGTGTAGCCCGAGGCGAGCAGCGCCAGCAGCGAGGGCTGCGGCCGCTTCAGGTTGAACGAGACCTCGAGATCGCCATTCGTCGAGATGTCATTGACCTCGTTGTACCAGGCCTTGCGCGGGTTCTGCCGGAACTTTTGCTGCGACTTGCCCATCAGCATGTCGAAGGTGCATTTGACGTCGGCCGAGGTGAACGGCTTGCCGTCGTGCCATTTCACGCCCTGGCGCAGCTTGAAGGTCAGCGTCTTGTTGTCATTGACCCAGGCCCAGCTTTCGGCGAGCTCGGGGACGATGTCGTCCATGCTGTTCTGCGGCTCGTCCTGCTTGTAGATGACGAGATTGTTGAAGACGGGCATGAAGGGAATGTTGACCGAATAGGTCGCGCCTTCGTGGATCGAAGCATTTGCGGGGCTGTCGCGGTGGTACATCCGCAGGATGCCGCCTTGCTTGCCCTCGTCGGCCAACGCGATGGTTGAGACCGTCAGCACCGATAGCGCCGCCATCGCGGCGAGCGCCGTCACGCTCCGCATGCTTCTCTCCCTCGAGCCTCAAGGCCTTGTGCGGCCTGTTTGATCACGACGATAGCCATGCGCGCGAGGGCAGGCAACGGCCAAGGCTGGCGGCGGCCTTGGCAATTCGGATGACGTAAAGCCGCATGCCGCAGTCTCTCACGATGTGAGAGAGGCTGATGTCGTCATTTCGATTGGAACCAGATCGTCTTTAGCGTTGCGCCTGCGCGCGGGATGGCAGCAGCGCCAGTGCGATCGAGGGCAACGGAAAGAACAGGGCGCCCAGGACGAACCAGACGCTCCGCGAGCGTCCCTTCTCCGCCGCGAATTTCGCAGTGCAGCGGCCGCACAGGATCAAGATGGCAAGAAGGCCGGCAATGAAGAGAAACGCGGCGAGCATGGGGGCTCCTGTCAATGCCTGCTGAGCATACAGGACCGCGGTCGCGGCGACGACGGGCGACAACATCCCAGCGAAATCAAAATCCAGAGAGTTGCGGACTACACCTGCAACGTGTCGCCACCCTTCAAATGCAGCATCTCGCGCGCCTCGTCGGAGCTGGCGACCTCGAGGCCGAGGCCCTCGATGATCTTGCAGGCAAGGCGCACCTGCTCGGCATTGGAAGAGGCCATGCGGCCGGGCGCGGCCCAGAGCGAGTCTTCCAGGCCGACGCGGATATTGCCGCCCATGGCGGCGGCCATCGCCGCGATCGGAAGCTGATGCCGTCCGGCGCCCAGCACCGACCAGATGAACTTGTCGCCGAACAGTCGCTCCGCGGTGCGTTTCATGTGCAGCACGTCCTCGGGATGCGGGCCGATGCCGCCCTGCAGGCCGAATACGGTCTGAATGAACAGCGGTGGCTTCACCAGGCCCTGATCGAGGAAGTACTGGAGATTATAGAGATGCGCGGTGTCGTAGCATTCGAACTCGAAACGGGTTCCGGTCTCGGACAGCGTCCTCAGCACGAACTCAATGTCCTGGAAGGTGTTGCGAAACACGATGTCCTTGTTCTCGACATGCTTGCGTTCCCAATCATGCTTGAAGGTCTTGAAGCGGTTGAGCATGCCGAAGAAGCCGAAATTCATCGAGCCCATGTTCAGCGAGGCCACTTCCGGCTTGTAGACCGCGGCAGGCCGCACGCGCTCGTCCACCGTCATTGTTGGCGAGCCGCCGGTGGTGAGGTTGATCACGGCGTTGGAACGCTGCTTGATGATCTTGAGGAACGGCGCAAAGGCCTCCGGCGATTGATCCGGCTGACCGGTTTCGGGGTTGCGCGCGTGCAGGTGCACGATCGCTGCACCGGCTTCGGCGGCTTCCACCGCGGCGTCCGCGATCTCCTGCGGCGTCACAGGCAGGGCAGCGGACATCGACGGCGTGTGGATCGCGCCGGTGACGGCGCAGGTGATGATGACTTTGCGGGCCGATACCTTGCTAACCATGGGTTTGCAACTCCGAGGCGGCTGTGATCTACCGTCACGCTTAGCATCAAGACACGATCGGAGCCATCATGGATCTCGACATCAAGGGGTTGCGCGTACTGGTGACCGCGGGAGCGGGCGGCATAGGGCTTGCAATCGCCCGCCGCTTCCTCGCCGAAGGCGCAAAGGTGCATGTCTGCGATGTCGACGAGATGGCGCTTGCCGCGCTTGCGAACAGCGATATCGCAATTACGCGCTCGCAATGCGACGTCGCTGATCGCGCCGCGGTGAAGACGATGTTCGACGAGGCGGTCCGCGCGCTCGGTGGGCTGGATGTGCTCGTCAACAACGCCGGCATCGCCGGCCCGACCGCGAAGGTCGAGGAGATGAATCCGGAGGACTGGGACCGCTGCGTCGAGGTCTGCCTTACCGGCCAGTTCAACTGCACGCGGCTCGCGGTGCCGCTGCTCCGCGAGAGCGAGAACGCCTCGATCGTCAACATCTCGTCCGCTGCCGGAAAGGTCGGCTTCGCCATGCGCACGCCTTATGCGGCGGCGAAGTGGGGCGTCATCGGCCTCACCAAGTCGCTGGCGATCGAGCTCGGCCCCGACAAGATCCGCGTCAACGCCATTCTGCCCGGTCTCGTCGCCGGCGACCGCCAGCGCCGGGTGCTGGAAGCGAAGGCGCAGCAGCGTGGCATCTCCTACGCCCAGATGGAGCGCATCGCGTTCTCCTATACCTCGATCAAGGACTACGTCACGCCGGAGCAGATCGCGGACCAGATCCTGTTGATGGCAAGCCCCCGCGGTCGCACCATCTCCGGCCAGGCGATCTCGATCTGCGGCGATACGCAGATGTTGGGGTAGGGCGTACCGACAAATTCAGTCGTCGTCCCGGCCTTCGCCGGGACAACACAGAATGTGTGGCGCGCACTTTCCCCATCCATGCCGCGCAAGAACGCCTCACACGATCCTGGACGTCTTGTTCCCCCAATAGCGATCCCGTAGCAGGCGCTTGTAGAGTTTTCCGGTCGGCAGGCGCGGCAATTCCTTTTCGAAGTCGACCGAGCGCGGCACCTTTTGCCGCGACAGTGATTTGGCACAGAACACGATCAGCTCCTCGGCGAGCGCCGGCCCCGGCACCACGCCCGGCATCGGCTGCACCACTGCCTTCACTTCTTCGCCGAGATCGCTGTTGGGCACGCCGAACACCGCGGCGTCGGCGACCTTCGGGTGCGTGATCAGCAAATTCTCGCATTCCTGCGGATAGATGTTCACCCCGCCCGAGATGATCATGAAGGTGGCGCGGTCGGTGAGGTAGAGGAAGCGGTCCGCATCGACATAGCCGACGTCGCCGACCGTGCTCATGCTGCCATCGGCCGAGCGCGCTTCCTTTGTTTTCTCGGGATCGTTGAAATATTCAAAGGCCGAGGCCGTCTTGAACCACACCGTGCCGGCCGTGCCCGTCGGACACTCCTTCATGGTCTCGTCGAGAATATGCAGGTCGCCAAAGAGCACCTTGCCGACGGTGCCGCGATGGGCGAGCCACTCTTCAGTGTTGCAGGCGGTGAAGCCGAGCCCTTCGGTCGCGCCGTAATATTCATGAATGATCGGCCCCCACCATTTGATGATGTCGTCCTTCACCAGCGCCGGGCAGGGCGCGGCAGCATGGATCGCTATCTCGAGAGAGGACAGGTCGTGGCGGGCGCGCACCTCCTCCGGCAGCTTCAGCATGCGCGAGAACATCGTCGGCACGAGCTGGGTGTGGGTGACGCCCCATTTCTCCACGAGCTCGAGGTAACGCTCGGGATCAAAACTCTCCATGATGATCACGGTGCCGCCCATGCGGATCGTCAGATTGACCGCGGCCTGCGGCGCGGAGTGATAGAGCGGCGCCGGCGACAGATAGATCATGCCCTCGCGGTAGTGCC
The DNA here is from genome assembly GCF_059803475.1 of Bradyrhizobium sp. UFLA05-89. Taxonomy (NCBI): domain Bacteria; kingdom Pseudomonadati; phylum Pseudomonadota; class Alphaproteobacteria; order Hyphomicrobiales; family Nitrobacteraceae; genus Bradyrhizobium; species Bradyrhizobium sp. UFLA05-89. The sequence continues at coordinate 24,527 of NZ_JBANBA010000077.1, forward strand.
AAAGTTTCGTGAGGAATTCGAACAGTGGCATATTGTGCCGCGGCGGCTCCTCCGCCAGCGGCCGCAAGATGCCCTTCGGCCGTCCCGTCGTGCCTGACGAATACAGCATAGCCGTGCCCAGCCATTCATCGGCGATCGGCGTCTTCGGCAGGCCTGCCGTTGCCTGCTCCAGCCCGACGATGCGGTCGCTCTCACCGGGTCCATCGGCGACGACGCAGAGCTCGACCTTTGGACATTCCTTCAGCGCTTCGCGCGCGATGTCGAGCTTGGCCACCGAGGTGATCAGGATACGCGACTGGCTGTTGGTCAGGATGTAGGCGAGCTCGCTCGGCGTGAGGAACGAGTTGACGCACGTATAGTAGAGCCCGGACCGCTCGCCCGCGCCGCAGGCTTCGAGATAGCGCGAATTGTTCTCCATGAAGATCGAATAGTGGTCGAGCCGCTTCAAGCCCTGCTCGCGAAACAGATGCGCCAAGCGGTTGCTGCGCGCGTCGAGCTCGCGATAGGTGACGGTCTCGCCCGTGCCGGCCATGATGAAGGCGGACTGCAGCGGGCGCCGACGGGCATGCGTACCTGTGTACATCGATCCTCCGAGGTTGCGTCATGCGGCGAGAAGCAGGATTTCGCGCACTTGCGCTGGCGTATCAATCTTGCGTGGGTTGCGCGGCACCCAGGGGGTGCGCATCGCCTGCTCGGCGATGCCATCGAAATGCTCGGGCGATACGCGCACATCGGCGAGGCTGCGCGGCATGCCCAGCGAGCGGATGAAGGCACCCAGCACGTCGGCGGCATCTTTACCGGGAAAGCCCATGGCGGCGGCGACGATCGCCTGGCGCTCGGCATTATCGGGCGCGTTCCAGCGCATCACTGCCGGCAGCATGACGCAGGAAGTGTAGCCATGCGGCACGTCGAAGGCCGCGCCCAGCACGTAACCGATGCCGTGGCTCGCGCCCATGGGAACGCCGGCGGCGAGCGCGCCCATCGACAGCCAGGTGCCGATCTGCGCATCCATCCGCGCGTCGAGATCTGAAGGGTTGGCCTTCACCCGCGGCAACGCATCGGCGAGCATCGCAAGCCCCTTTACCGATTGTGCGTCGGCATAAGGGTGCGTCTCGCGCGAGCAGATCGCCTCGACGCAATGGTCGACAGCACGGATGCCGGTCGAGAGGAACAGCCATTCCGGCGTATGCACGGTGATGGCGGGATCGAGGATCGTCGCGCGCGGCACCATCAGCGGATGGCGCAGCATCTGCTTCACATGGGTGCTGCGGTCGGTGACCCCCGCGATGGAGCTGAACTCGCCGCCGGCGATCGTCGTCGGCACGCTGATCTGGCGGACGCTCGGCGCATTCATCTCGGGCACGACGCCCTTGCGAACGCGGATGCGCTCGATGCCATCGGTGCTGTCGATGTCGTTGGCAAGGCAGAGTTGCACCGCCTTGGCGCCGTCGGTGATCGATCCGCCACCGACGGTGACGATCAGGTCCGCCTTCACGTCTCGCGCCATGTTGGCGGCCGCGATCACCGCCTCGCGCGGCGTGTGCGCTTGCATGGCGTCGAATACGCCCGCACAGCGTGCGCCCAGTGCTTCTCTGATCGTTTGGATTTCGTCGGTCTGCCGATTGAGCGTGCCGGAGACCATGAGGAAGGCGCGGTTCGAGCCCAGGCGGTCCATCTGCGCCAGAATCGCGCCTGCGGCCGGATGGCCGAACACGACCTCCTCGATCGCGCCGAAAACGACACGCCCTTGGTGCACGCCTGTCCTCCCGGACAATTCGTCTTTTCTGTTTGGAATAATCTAGCCGAGCTTGCCCCGCGCGTCATGCGCGAAGACGCTGGTGCAGAGAGATGCCGTAGGGCAAAGGCGGACGCTTTGCCCACCCAGCACAGTTGGGCAAGCGGGGAAAAACGAAAACGTCCTGCCGTTCACGAGCCCGGTGAACAATCTATCCGGGTTCGGCCACCTAATCGCCGCCTGCACGACCGACTGTGTCCGCACAACCCGCCATCCGGCTAGGGCACACCGCCCAGGATTGCCTTGTCGTCCGTCTTGAAGAGTTCATCATTGAAACCCATCTTGTGCCCCCTGCGGGTAAGTAAGTACCCTGTTTGCCGGCGCAGCCACCAAGGAAGGGGGCAAGACATGAGCGAGCCGAACCCGAGGCAGCATTCAGTCCGACGGCGATGCGCGCCGCGTTCTTTCCTGGCGGCGCTCGCGCTCACGGCTGCTGGCCTCCTCGTCGGCTGTGACAAGCCGGCCTCGCAGGCGGCAGCTCCGCCGGCGCCCTCCGTCACCATCGCTCAGCCGGTCAAACGCACCGTCACCGATTGGGAAGAATTCACCGGCCGCTTCGAGGCGGTGGAGGAGGTACAGGTACGCCCGCGGGTCGGCGGCTTCGTCACCTCGGTCGAATTCCAGGACGGTGCGATCGTTCACGCCGGCGATCTTCTTTATGTGATCGACTCGCGTCCGTTCGAGGCGGCTGCCGAGCAGGCTGACGGTCAGCTTTCGGACGCGCGCGCCAAGGTGGAGCTTGCCAAGCGGGAGCTCGATCGCGGCCTGAACCTGGTCCAGACCAGCGCCGTCTCCGAACAAGTCGTCGACCAGCGCCGTCAGGCCTTGCAGGCCGCGCACGCCGCCGAGATGCAGGCCGAAGGCGCACTGAAGGCCGCCAAGCTCAATATCGAGTTCACCCATGTGGCTGCGCCGCTCACCGGCCGCGTCAGCCGCCACCTCGTCAGCCCCGGCAATCTCGTCCAGGGCAGCGACACCGGCACGTCGACACTGCTGACCTCGATCGTGTCGCTCGATCCGATCTACATCTATTTCGACATGGACGAGGCGACCTACATCAAGAACAGCAAGCTCTGGTTCGAAGGCAAGCGCCCAAGCTCGCGCGATACGCCGAACCCGGTGCAGGTGACGTTGGCCGGCGAGACCAAGCCGTCGCATGACGGCACGATCAACTTCCTCGACAACCGCCTCGATGTCTCCACCGGAACGCTGCGCAGCCGCGCCGTCATCCAGAACACCGATCTTTCGATCCTGCCGGGGCAGTTCGGCCGTGTGCGGCTGATCGGGAGCGCGCCCTACGAGGCGCTGCTGATTCCGGACGTCGCGGTCGCGACCGATCAGTCCCGCAAGATCGTCTTCGTGGTCAAGCCGGACGATACCGTCGAGGCGCGCCCTGTGACGCTCGGTCCGCTCGATGAGGGGCTGCGCGTCATCCGCGAAGGGCTGAAGGCCGACGACCGCGTGATCGTCGACGGCATTCAGCGTGCGCGCGTCGGCGCCAAGGTCAATCCGCATCAAGCCCAAGCGCCAGCGGGTGGCAAGTCATGAATCTCGGCCGCCTCTCCATCAACCAGCCCATCCTGGCGATGGTGCTGTCGATCGTGCTGCTGATCGTCGGCGCGCTCGCCTACACCACGCTGCCGGTCTCCGAATATCCGCAGGTGGTGCCGCCGACGGTTGTGGTGACCACGCAATATCCCGGCGCGTCCGCGCAGACCGTGTCCGACACGGTTGCCGCTCCCATCGAGCAGGAGATCAACGGCGTCGAGGACATGCTGTATCTCTACAGCCAGGCGACCTCGAACGGTCAGCTCACCATCACCGTCACCTTCAAGCTCGGCACCGATCTCGACAAGGCCCAGGTGCTGGTGCAGAACCGCGTCGCGATCGCGCAGCCGCGTTTGCCTGAGGAAGTCCAGCGCAACGGCGTCACGACGCGCAAGAACTCGCCCGACATCCTGATGGTCGTGTTCATGCTGTCGCCCGACGACACCTTCGACCAGCTCTACATCTCCAACTACGCGCTGCTCCAGGTCCGCGACCAGCTGCTGCGGCTCGACGGTGTCGGCGACATCCAGATTTTTGGCGCGCGCGACTATTCGATGCGGCTGTGGCTTGATCCCGATCGCATCGCCAATCTCGGCCTGACCTCGACCGAAGTGCTGGCCGCGATCCGGTCGCAGAATGTGCAGATCGCGGGCGGCCAGATCGCCGAGCCACCGATCGCGGACCGCGCCTTCCAGCCGAACCTGACCTTCACCGGCCGCCTGAAGGACCAGAGGCAGTTCGAGGACATCCTGATCAAGGCCGGCTCCGACGGCCGCACGGTGCGCCTGCGCGACGTCGCCCGCATCGAGCTCGGCGCGCTGTCCTACACCACCAACAGCTTCCTGCTGCGCAAATCGGCGGTCGCGATGTTGGTCACCCAGAGACCAGGATCGAACGCGCTCGCGACGGCGAAGAACATCTCCGACACCATGGTCCGGCTCAAGGCGAGCTTCCCGAAGGGCCTCGACTACAACATCGGCTACAACCCGACCGAGTTCATCGCGCAATCCGTCCACGAGCTGATCAAGACCATCTACGAAGCCATGCTGCTCGTGGTCATCGTGGTGCTGGTCTTCCTGCAGGGCTGGCGGCCCGCGATCATTCCGATCATCGCGATCCCGGTCTCGCTGGTCGGCACCTTCGCGGTGATGGCGGCACTCGGCTTCTCCATCAACAATCTCACGCTGTTCGGCCTCGTGCTCGCCGTCGGCATCGTCGTCGACGACGCCATCGTGGTGGTCGAGAACGTCGAGCGCCATCTCGAGCACGGCATGAGCCGGCGCGACGCCGCGCTCAAGACCATGGAGGAGGTCGGCGGCGCGTTGGTGTCGATCGCGCTCGTGCTGTGCGCGGTGTTCGTGCCGACGGCGTTCCTGGGCGGCATCTCAGGACAGTTCTTCCAGCAATTCGCCGTCACCATCGCGGTCGCGACCGCAATCTCCTGCTTCTGCTCGCTGACGCTGTCGCCGGCGCTGGCCTCGCAGATCCTGGTGCCTCACGAAGAGAAGCGGCCGCCGGCGCGCTGGAATTTCATCGCGCGCGGCTGGGACGCGTTCACCGGCGTCTTCAACCGCGCGTTCGAGCGGTTGTCGCACGGCTATGCCAGCGTCGCCAACTTCGTGATCCGGCATTCGGTGGTGATGCTGCTGATTTACGTGGGCCTGATCGGCAGCGCCGGCTGGCTGATCGCGACCACGCCGCAAGGTTTCATCCCGGCGCAGGATCGCGGCTATGTCATCGTCTCCGTGCAATTGCCGGGCGCGGCGTCGCTGGCGCGCACCACCGAGGTCGTGCGCGAGATCGAGCGCATCGCGCTGGATACGCCGGGCATCATCCGCGTCGCCGCCTTTGCCGGCTTCTCGGGCGCCACGCGCACGCAGGCCGGCAACGCTGCAGCGCTGTTTCCGGTGTTCGACGAGCCGGAGGTGCGTCTGAAGAAGGGTCTGTCCGCGAACGCCATCACCGCCGAGCTGCGCAAGCGGCTGTCGAGAATCGAGGGCGCGTTCATCATCGTCATTCCGCCGCCGGCCGTGCCTGGCATCGGCACCGGCGGCGGCTTCACCATCCGCATCCAGGATCGCCAAGGCCGCGGGCCGGAATTGCTTGCGGCAGCGACCGACGAGCTCGTGGCTGCCGCACGCAAGACGCCGGAGCTCACTTCGGTGTTCTCGCCCTTCACCGCGAACACACCCCAGGTCTTCGTCGACATCGACCGCACCAAGGCGCAGAAGCTCGGCGTTCCCATCGCCAACATCAACGATACGATCCAGACCTATTTCGGATCGACCTATGTCAACGACTTCAATCTGTTCGGCCGCACCTATCACGTCACCGCGCAAGCCGACCAGCCGTTCCGGAAAGAGACCAGCGATCTCGCGCGGCTGCGCACGCGCAATGCGTCCGGCGATATGGTGATGCTCGGCAGCGTCGTCGATTTCCGCGACGTCTCGGGCCCCGACCGCGTTGCACGCTACAATCTCTACGCGGCCTCCGAATTGCAGGGCGAGCCGGCGCCGGGCACGAGCTCGACCACCGCGCTCAACGCCATCAAGAAGCTCGCGGACGACACCTTGCCGAGCGGCTTCTCCTTCGAATGGACGGACCTGTCCTACCAGCAGGTCACCGGCGGCAATGCCGGCCTCTATGTGTTCCCGATCTGCGTGCTGTTCGTCTATCTCGTCCTCGCCGCGCAGTACGGCAGCTGGACCTTGCCGTTCGCGGTGATCCTGATCGTGCCGATGTGTTTGCTCGCTGCCACCATCGGCGTGCGCATCATGGGGCAGGACGTCAATATCCTCACGCAAATCGGCTTCGTCGTGCTGGTGGGGCTTGCCGCCAAAAACGCCATCCTGATCGTCGAGTTCGCCCGCGACATCGAGCTCGAGGGCAAACCGCGGCTGGAAGCCGTGATCGAAGCCTGCCGCCTGCGCCTGCGGCCGATCCTGATGACGTCCTTCGCCTTCATCCTCGGCGTGCTGCCACTTGTGGTCTCGACCGGCTCGGGCTCGGAGATGCGCCAGGCCGTCGGTGTCGCCGTGTTCTTCGGCATGCTCGGCGTCACGCTGTTCGGCCTGGTCTTCACCCCGATCTTCTACATGATCGTGCGCAACCTCGCCGACGGGCGCGGGAAGAAGCCGGCGGCCGCAACTTGATGGTCATTGTGGCCAAGGGCGTATCCGCGCTCACAGTGTCGTCCCGGATCTGCGCTCTGCTTCGCTGCGCTTGTCCGGGACGACGAGCTGAGTTTGGCACGCCTGCGCCCATACTAACGGCTGAGGCCGAAATGGATGGGCATTGCCGGGGTTCTTCACTAGTATCCGCGCGATTTCAAAACAGAAAACTGCTGGGAGTTAAAATATGAAATCAGCATTTTTGGCCGCCGCCGCGGTGTCCGTGTTGTTGGTGGTGCCGGCCTCCGCGCAAACCGCCAATCAAGGCGTCAAGATCGGCATCCTCAACGACCAGTCCGGCGTATATGCCGATTACGGTGGCAAATGGTCGGTTGAAGCCGCCAAGATGGCGATCGAGGATTTTGGCGGCGAGGTGCTGGGGCACAAGATCGAGCTCGTCACCGCCGATCACCAGAACAAGCCAGATCTTGCCACCTCCATCGCGCGGCGCTGGTACGACGTCGAGAACGTCGACATGATCACGGAGCTGACGACATCGTCCGTCGCGCTCGCGATCCATGAGCTCTCCAAGGAAAAGAAGAAGATCGACATCGTCGTGGGTGCTGCGACATCGCGCCTCACCGGCGATGCCTGCCAGCCCTATGGCTTCCACTGGGCCTATGACACCCGCGCGCTCGCGGTCGGCACCGGCGGTGCGCTGACCAAGGCCGGCGGCGACACCTGGTTCTTCCTCACCGCCGACTATGCCTTCGGCTACGCGCTGGAAAAGGACACCAGCGAGATCGTCACCGCCAATGGCGGCAAGGTGGTCGGCTCGGTCCGCGTGCCCCTCAACTCGTCGGACTTCTCCTCCTTCCTGCTCCAGGCGCAGAGCTCGAAGGCCAAGATCGTCGGCCTTGCCAATGCAGGGCTCGACACCACCAACTCGATCAAGCAGGCCGCCGAGTTCGGCATCGTCACCGGCGGCCAGAAGCTTGCTGGCCTCCTGATGACACTGGCCGAGGTCAATGGCCTTGGCTTGCAGGCCGCGCAAGGCCTGGTGCTCACCGAGGGCTATTACTGGGATCTCAACGACAAGACGCGCGGTCTCGGCGAACGCTTCTTCAAGCGCACCGGGCGAATGCCGAGCATGATCCACGCTGGCACCTATTCGGCGACGCTGAGCTACCTGAAGGCGGTCAAGGCCGCCGGCACCAAGGATCCGGAGGCGGTCGCCAAGAAGATGAAGGAACTCCCGGTTGACGACGCCTTCGCGCAAGGCAAGGTGCTCGAGAACGGCCGCATGGTCCACGACATGTATCTGTTCGAGGTCAAGAAGCCGTCGGAATCGAAGAAGCCCTGGGACTACTACAAGCTGCTCGCCACCGTCCCCGGCGACAAGGCCTTCTTTACCGTCAAGGAGAGCGGCTGCCCGCTGACGAAGTGAGTGGCAAGGGCAACGTCAGCTCCACAACTCCGGTGTCGTCCCGGCGAAGGCCGGGACCCAACCCCAGGGAGTAGTTGCGGCGCAAGATCGCGTTTATCAATCTTCGCCAAACTCCGCCCTGAGGTTATGGAGACCGGATCTGCGCTTCGCTTGTCCGGGACGACGATGGTGATTGTTGCCGCCACCTTGCCTCAATGCACCAGCCGCCACAGCACCGCGACGAGCGATCCTATCCACAGCGCGATGCTGGCGAAGGCCTGGATGGCAAATCCCCGGCCGCGCTTGGCGGCTTCCTTGGAATAGCCGATGAAATAGACGATGCGGCCGATGATCCAGACCGCGCCGATTGCGGCCGCGATGGCGTCACTGACATAGATCGCGAACAGCCAAAGCGATGGCAGATCGGCATCCATTCCAGCGTGTTCATCTGGATGCGGAAGGCGCGCTCAAAGTCGGGATGGCCCGACATCGCTGGCACCTTGACGCCAGTCTTCGCACGCGACCGTGCGACATTGATGGTGGTGTAGAAGCAGAACGCTACGGCGAGCAGCGTGATGAGCGCGGTCAGGTGATACATCGCACGGTTCCCCTCGGATCGGCCGATGCTCAATAGCCCGTCAGCTCGAGATAGCCAACGCCGTCATGGCTGCCGGAAAAGCTGATCGGGCCCTCCCAATAGGAAAAGCCGGTGCCCATCCAGGCCGCGGGGTTGAGCGGCTTGCAGGTGATCGTCAGGGAACGCGAGGGGACTACGATCTGCCATTCCACCGGCAGTTTGCGCCCCGCAACCTCGGCCCATCCCCTCGGCGTCATCCGGATGTCGGCGGCAAAGATTTGCTGCGTGCGGCCGTCGGGCGAAATCCAGTTGCCGAACGGATCGTCCTTGCCGTCCTTCTGCCGCAGCCGGTACAGCATCAGCTTGTCGCCAGATGAGAGATGCAGCGACAGCCAGTCCCAGCCGGTCTGGTCGGCGCCAAGCGGCTGGCTGCTCCATTCGCGGTCCATCCAGGCTTGCCCCGACACATCGACCGCCTTGTCGTCGATGACGAGGCTGCCGTGCGCACGGAAAAACGGCTGGCTGTAGTAATACGACGCCTGGCCGCGCTCGGACTTGCGGCTGAAACCACCGTCGCCTTGCAGCACCACCGGACGATCAGCCTGAAGCGTCAGTGCGTAGCTGAAATCGGTGCCTGACGCCTTCAGCGTCAGCGGCGCCAGCTTGCTATCATCGGTGCTCTCAGTGCCCTTCATCTCCCAGTCGTCGATCCAGGCCGCGAACGGCTTTGCATCCACACCCGCCTGCCCGACGCCGCCGCGGGCGAACAGCTCGTTGAAGCGATGGGTGTCGGCGCGGGTCACCGCGGCATGGCCCATCCAGAGCTGTTGATTGGCCCAGCCCTCGCGCTGCGGCCCAGCCTCGGCGGCCTGGCGAAACAGCGTCCATTGCAGGCCGCAAGCCGCGCCACTGGCATCGATCAGATTCGCCGTGAGGTACCACCACTCGATGCGGAAATCGGGGTGCGGGCCGTGGTCGGCGAGGAAGGAAAACACTTTTCCAGGCGTGACCTGCGCAAAGCCATCTGCGGTCTCGCCGAGGCCGGCGTAACCTTGCGCCGCCGTGCGACGCGACAGCGCCAATGCGGCGAGGGCGCCGGCAAATGCGCGCCGCGATAGTCCGTCAGCGCTCATTGGCAAACACCTTCACGAGATCTGCCGGCTGCATCCGCGCGAGCCGCGCCACCGGCAGCAAGGCGGCCAGCAGCGAGGCGAGTAGCGCCACCGCGACCAGCTCGACCAGTTGCAGCGGAAACACGTGGAACGGCAGGCGCCAGCCGAACGCTTTTACGTTGACGATCGCGATCAGGCACCAGGCCACGACGAGACCCAACGGCAATGCCAGCAGCGCCGTGAACAGCGCAACCGCCAGCGTCTTGGTCAGTTCGATCGCAGCAAGGCGCGACCGCGTGAGGCCGATCGCCCAAAGCGGCGCGAGCTGCGGCAGGCGGGAGTTGGCGAGCGTCAGCAGGCTGGTCAGCAGCGCGATGCCGGCGACGCCGAGAGTGAAGGCGTTCAGTGCTCCCGTCACCGCAAAAGTGCGGTTGAAGATGCGGATCGATTCCGCTTTCACCGTTGCCTGGTCGGCGACGCTGCGGTCGTCGAGAGCAAACTGCTTCTGCAGCGCCGTGATCAGGCCGGGAATCCTGTCTCGGGGAACGATGAGTCCGATCCGTGTCTGCGGCGTCTGGGGAAAGCGCCGGATCAACGCCGCGACGTTCACGGCGAGCTGCCCCTTGGGATTGCCGTAATCGGCATAGATGCCGGCGATGTCGAGCACCCAGCTACCGCCCGGCGCGGGGATCTCGATGACATCGCCGACGCGCAGGTTCAATCGCCGGCTCAATTGCTCGCTGACGAAGGCGGCATCGCCCGGCACGAGCTGCGCCCAGGCGCGCGGCGCGGCTTCGAGTAGCGGCCAGCGCTCGCGATAGAGCGGGTGGTCGGGCAGGCCGAACAGCTCCACCGGCTGTCCTTCGAGTTGCGTCTCCGCCCGCCCGCCGCTCAGGATCGCCTGCACCTCGCCGCGCTCGCGCAGCCAAGTCCGGATCGCAACCGCCTTCGCGTTGTCGGGCGCGCCGATATAGACGTCGGCGGCCAGCCGTCCGTTCAGCCAGGTGACGAATGTGCGGCTGAAAGTTTCCACCATGGTTGAGACGCCGACATTGACTGCGAGTGCGAGCAGCAGCGCCATCAGCGCCAGCGAGAGGCCTGATAGCTGCTGTCGGCTGTCGGCCCAGAACCACAACGCAAGCGGGCGGCGCGCGCGGCGCTGGCCAATGAGCAGGATGATCTCGAGCAGCGCGGGAAGGATCAGCGCCGCGCCCAGCATCAGCGCAGCGAGCACGCCGAAGCCGGCGATCAGCGTATCGCCATAGCGCAACAACAGCAGCGCGATTGCGAACACCGCACACGCTGCCGCACCTTGCAGGATCAGCCAGCGCTGCTGCGCCTGCTGCCAGGCCTGCGGTTGCGCAGTTGCAAGCAGCGGCAGCCGCATCGCCTTGACCAGACTCGTTGCCGCCGCGATCATCGCGCCGATGATGCTGATCCCGATGCCGGCGAGCCACCATTCGCCGCGGAGCGAAAGTTGCCCCGGAATCTGCGCGCCATAGAGCCCGCGCAGCGAGGCCGCGACATCCGGCAGCAGCGCCGCCGCGATGACATAGCCGCAGACGAGCCCGACGAGCCCCGCAGCGAGCGCCAGCACCACCAGCTCGATCACCAGCACCGTGTTGAGCAACCGTGCCGAGGCGCCGCAGGCCCGCAGCGTACGCAGCATCGGCAATCGTTGCTCGAAGGCGAGGCCGACGGCCGAATTGACGATGAAAAGTCCGACGAAGAACGACAGCAGGCCAAAGGCGGTGAGATTGAGATGGAAGCTGTCGGTGAGGCGTTCGAGCTCGGTCTCCGCGCTCGGCTCCATCAGCTGCAAGCGGTCGCCGACGACGCTCGCGAGCGGCGCAGGCTTGCTCTTGGCCTTGCCGATCAGGAGCCGCGAGAGCTGGCCTTGCTTGCCAAGCAGCCGCTGTGCGACGCCGATGTCGACCACCAGCACGTCGGGCACGAGCTGCGGCTGCGCATGCAGTGGTGGCAGCTTTGCGCCGCTGCTGATCAGCGGCGCCGCGCCCTCCGCCGCGTCGAGATCGGCGAGCGTCTCCGGCGCCACCAGTGTCTGGCCGGGCGCGGCGACGAAGGCGCGCAAGTCCGACGCGCCGAGCCGCGGCGCATTGCCGACCTCGGCCGGCAGCGTCACCGGCTCGATGCCGAGCAGGCGGAACGAGCGTCCGTTGATCTGGACGCGGCCCTCCACGACCGGCGACACCGGCCAGCCGGCGCGGCTGAGCGCAACGAACAGGTCCTGAGAGAACGTCGCGGCATCGGGCGCGACCAGCATCGGCGTGCGCACGCCGCCGAACGTCGCCGCAGCGCGATCGTAGGCATTGCGCGCCTGCTGGTTGATCGCCTGCACGCCGCTCCACAGGGCGGTTGCCGCAATCAGGCCGATCAGCAGCGTCGCGAGCTGCATCGGATGTCGCCGCCAATGGCTGAGCAGCACGGCAAGGATCCAGAGCGCGCGCCTCATGTGATCCGCCCCGCATGCAGCGTGACGTGGCGGTCGAGCGTGCCGGCCAGGTGCAGGCTGTGCGTCACCATCAAGAAGCCGCAGCCGGTGCGCGCCACGAGATCGCGCGCCAAGGCGAGCACGTCGTCCGCCGTGGATTCATCCAGATTACCCGTCGGCTCGTCCGCGAGCAGCAGTGACGGCTTGATCGCGAGTGCCCGGCCGATCGCGACCCGCTGCTGCTGGCCGCCAGAGAGCTGCTCGGGGTAGCGTCTCAACAGCTTGCCGAGGCCGAGTCGCTCGATCAGCTCGCCGTGCCAGGCGGCATCGTGCCGGCCGGCGATCCGCGCCTGGAAGGCGAGATTGTCCTCGACCGACAGACTCGGGATCAGGTTGAACTGCTGGAAGACCAGCCCCAGCCGGTCGCGCCGCAGCGCTGCCCGCCCTGCATCCGGCAGCGCCGTCATATCGGTGCTTTCGAGCATGATCGTGCCGCCGTCGGCGCCATCCAGCCCCGCGATCAGGTGCAGCAGCGTGCTCTTGCCGCTGCCGGATTCGCCGGTCAGCGCGACACGCTCGCCGGGGCGCACGTCGAGATCGACGCCGCGCAACACATGAACCGGCTCGCCGGCCGAGGAGAAGCTTTTGGAGAGGTTTTTGATGCTCAGCACGATGAATGGCGCCGCACGGAATTAACTGGAATGTTGCGTAGCATAGTTGATGCGGAAATGTCGGGGTTGTGTTGCCGTTCAAGCCGTTGTTAGCTCGCAAGACGGCCAGATCAAAAGCGCCGAAAAACGGCGAGACGGGGAGAAATATGAGCGCTCAGGGAACGCCCAAAGCGGCGGGCAGCACGACAGCCAAGGCAACGCCGAAGGGCGCCTGGACCGTCACCTTTCTCCTGTTTCTCTTCATGGTGGTGAATTTCGCCGACAAGATCGTCGTGGGACTCGCCGCTGTGCCGATCATGACCGACCTGAAGCTCGCGCCGGAGCAGTTCGGCCTGCTCGGCTCTTCCTTCTTTGTCCTGTTCTCGATCTCGACCATCGTGGTCGGCTTCATCGTCAACAAGGTGCCGACGCGCTGGGTGTTGCTGACGCTCGCGGTCATCTGGTCGCTGGCGCAGTTTCCGATGGTCGGCACCGTCAGCTTCGCCACGCTCGTGATCTGCCGCATCGTGCTCGGCGCGGGCGAGGGGCCGGGCTTCTCGGTCGCCGCACACGCGATCTACAAATGGTTTCCAGACGAGAAGCGCACGCTGCCGACCGCGATCCTGTCGCAGGGTTCGGCCTTCGGCGTCATTCTCGCGGTGCCCGCGTTGAACTGGATCATCGTCAACCACTCCTGGCACTATGCCTTTGGTGCGCTCGGCGTCGTCGGCCTGATCTGGGTCGCGGCCTGGCTTGCGCTCGGCAAGGAGGGGCCGCTGGAGGACACGCAACTGCTGGCGGCCACCGAGCCGAAGATTCCCTATGTCCAGCTTCTCACCTCGCGCACCTTCATCGGCTGCGTGGCGGCGACCTTCGGAGCCTATTGGGCGCTGTCGCTCGGTCTTACCTGGTTCACGTCCTTCATCGTCAAGGGACTCGGCTTCTCGCAGTCGGATGCGGGCTGGATATCTATCCTGCCGTGGGTATTCGGTGCCACCATCGTCATTCTCACGGGCTGGATCTCGCAGGTGATGATGGTGCGCGGCGCGACCACGCGCGTTGCGCGCGGCGTGCTCGGCTCGGTGCCCCTCGTGGTCGGCGGCCTCATCCTCGCGGCGATGCCGCACGTGCAGGGGGCGGGGTTGCAGATCGCGCTGCTCGTGGTCGGCTCGGGCCTGTGCGGGGCGATCTACGTCGTCTGCCCGCCGATGCTTGGCGAGTTCACACCGGCTTCGCAGCGCGGCGCCGTCATCGCGATCTACGGCGCACTCTACACGCTCGCCGGCATCATCGCGCCGGCCGTAATGGGCAGCGTGATCCAGCGCGCCGGCTCAATGGTCGACGGCTACTTGACCGGCTACACCATCAACGCCGTGGTCATGATCGGTTCTGGCGTGCTCGGCCTGCTGCTGCTCTGGCCGAACACGGAAAAGGCGAGGCTAACGCGTGGGGCCGGCACTCAGGCCGGTGTGTTGAAGGGCGTGGTGTCGCCGACGTAACGCGCCGCCACCACCACTGTCGTCCTGGACCAGCGAGCGTAGCGAGTGCTGATCCAGGGCCCATGATCACAGGACAACGGAATTGGCACGCTGGTCGCTCCAGCGTGTTTCAAACAACTGCCATTCGGGGTAATGGGTCCTGGCTTTCGCCGGGACGACAGCGGAGAGAGCGCTACTTGGCGCCTTCCGGTCGCCGCTCCGTCAGCAGCGACAAGAACACCGTGGCCACCATGAACACCACCGACGCGCCGAATACCCAGTGCGGCGCGTTCTGGTCCATGATCCAACCGAACAGCAGCGGGCTGATGATGCCGCCGAGGTTGAAACCGGTTGAGACGATGCCAAAGGCGCGCCCGGCTGCGCCCGCCGGCGCCGCATTGCGCACCAGCATGTCGCGCGAGGGTGCGATCACGCCGGAGAGGAAGCCCGCAACAGTCATCGCAACCGTCAGCAGCAAGCCGGGCAGTGCGACGAGCGCAATCAGAAGCACGATCGCCGCGTTCACGGCAAAGCAGGCGGCGGCGAGCTGGCCGTGGCGTTCGGTGCGGTCGGCGAGAAAGCCGCCCGCGAGCACGCCGACGGCGCTTGACCCCAGAAATGCCGTTAGCGCGACATTGGCGGCGGAGTAGGACGCGGCATAGCCGCTCATCAGCGCGACCACGCCGAAATTGCTGATGCCGGCAACTGACAGGCTGAGCAGCATGAACAGCACGGTCAGCATGATCAGCGCCGGCGTGATGACCGCCTGTCTTGGCGCGGCTTCGTTTCCCGGCTTCTTCCTGTGCGCGCCGGCGTCGGGAATGTTGATCACGATGAGCAGCAGCGCGCAGAGCACGCCGATCGCGCCCGATGCGATCAGCGCGCCGGTGCCGCCCGAAACCGTGACGAGCGCAGCCACGATCGCCGGTGCCACCGCGCCACCGAGATAGCCGGCAAATGTGTGGACCGAGAAGGCGCGGCCCATCCGCGCCTCGTCCATGTGCTCGGCGAGGATCGCATAGTCGGCCGGGTGATAGACGCTGTTGGCAAGGCCGAGCAGCACCGCGCAGATGATCAGAGAGACGTAGCTTAAGTGCAGGCCGAGCAGTACGAGGGAGAGTCCGCCGATTACGAGCCCGGTCAGCAGGATCTTTCGCGCGTCGAAATGGTCGACGAGGTAGCCGGTCGGTGCCTGGGTCAGGCCGGACACGACCGCAAACACGGTGAGCGCAAAGCCGAGCTCGATATAGCCGACGCCGAGCTGGCTTTTGAGGAACGGAAACAGCATCGGCAGAACCAGGATGTGGAAATGGCTGATCCAATGCGCGATCGAGATCCCCGTCAGCGTGCGTAGCGCGCTGTCGGTCTTTCCCTCTTGCGGTGCGGCGAGAACGTCGGCCATCGCAGTTCCGTTTCACTTCCTACTATCGAAGCGCAAACTATCGGCGCGCGCGGTTATTTGTCCATGAATGCCCGCGCATGGCAGGTAGTGCGGGCATAGTGCGTCCCCACAGTCGTTCTGGCGTAAGCCAGGACCCATTACCCCAGGGCGTAGTTTGGCGAAGACTCGTCGTTCGGTACCGCGACCGATCACAATCGAGAGATCACGCGGTATGGGTCCTGCTTTCGCCAGGACGACATTGGAGTGCGTTGCCGCCCTCACAACGGCTCGTCATCGGTGCCGTAGCGGTCGCGTTTGGGGGTGGCGATGTCGCCGTCTTCATCGTCGTCGTCGGTATCGGGCGGCGGCTGCGGCTTTCTCTTGGTGTCGTCCGCTTTCTTCGGCGGGTTCTTGTTGCCGGCCTTGGCCATGACCTTCTCCGGATGGTGATGCGTCAGCGCATGTTAGCCGGCTTGGGACCAATTTTCTTGACCTCTCTCAAATGGCGAGGCGCTAAGCGGCGCCACCTGGATGGCATCACACCCGTACCACCGGCCCGCCCGCCTTCTTCCAGGCGTCGATGCCGCCCGCGATATGCGCGGTGTTGGCGAGCCCGGCCTGTTTCGCCGCGGCAACCGCCATCGCCGAGCGCTCGCCGAAGGCGCAGAAGAACAGCACGCGGCGACCAGTGGCGGCCGCCACCTCGCGCAGCATGCCACCGGGTTTCAGGCTCTCCTCGATCGACGGATAGGGTGCATGCAGCGCGCCCTCGAGCATGCCGTGCTTGGCGCGCTCATTGCTCTCGCGCAGATCGACCAAGAGGATGTCGGGCCGGCCGAGTGCGCGCATCGCATCGACGGCGCTGAGCGCGCGGCCTTCCTTCTCAAGCTCCTCCTGATGCAGGCCGACATGCATGTTGGCCGGCACCGCCACATCCATCATCTTCGGATTGGGCAGCTTCAGGTTGGCCATCAGCTCGATATATTCGTCGACCGAGCGCACCTGGAGACGGGGATTGTGGCGCTTCTCCTCGCCGATGGTGGAGACGGTATCGCCCTTGTAGTCATGCGCGGGGAAGACCAGCGTCTCCTCCGGCAACTTCAAGAGGCGATTGAAGATCGAGTCGTATTGTGCGCGCGAAGAGCCGTTCTGGAAGTCGGTGCGGCCGGTGCCGCGGATCAGCAGCGTGTCTCCGGTGAAGACGCGGTCGCCCATGAGATAGGAGTAGGAGTCATCGGTATGGCCGGGCGTATACATCACGTCGAGCGACATGCCCTCGATCGTCACTTTGTCGCCGTCGGAGACCCGCATCGCCACCACGTCGGCCTTGCTCTGGTCGCCCATGATGGTCATGCAGTGGGTGCGGTCGCGTAGTTCGCCAAGCCCGGTGACGTGGTCGGCATGCAGGTGGGTGTCGACGGCCTTGACCAGCTTGAGGTCGAGCTCGCGCAGCAATTGGCAGTAGCGGTCGACCTTCTCCAGCACGGGATCGAGGATCAGTGCCTCGCCGCCGGCGCGACTGGCCAGCAGATAGCTGTAGGTCCCGGAAACGCTGTCGAACATTTGGCGGAAGATCATGGCGGAACCCCCGGCGTGAACTGGCTTCCAAGATTCTACTACGGCGCGGGTCAAAAAGAGAAGTAATTCACTGCCTAAACAGGAAGATTTAGAAAATTTTATTCCGCGTGATGAGGGGGCAAGAGGCCGATTTGGGGCCGGCAGGGCCCAAGAGACGTTAGGGTCATGTTGCCTCAATTACCGCTGTCATTCCCCGCGAAGGCGGGGAATCCAGTACGTCGCAGCTTCTCCGTGTCCCCTGGCCAACCTGTCAGCGATGTGTCCGAACAGGTGTCAGCCATGTCCCCGGGCTAAACACTTCGCGGGCGATGACACCGAAGGTGTCGCGACGCTGTGCCACGGCAACAGGCTTACGGCCTTACCAGCGTGTAGCCATTCTCGGTCAGGAACAGGATCTGGCCGACCCCGACCTGAACGGGCGTCGCGGATGGGATGAAATCCGGCCGCCGGCCGCTCTCCCGCTCGATCGTGTCGACGGTGTTGAGGCAGATGTCGAAGCGGACGCCTTGCGCGATCAGGCTTTCGACCTGCTTGCGGTGGTCGTTGGCGCTGAGCAGGAGGTCGATGCCGGGACCGAACGCGACCACCTCGATCGCAACCTTGTCGGGGTCATAGGCTTTCAGGAGATTGTTGGCGACGCTGAGCACCAGCGCCTGCTTCTTCGCATCACCATCGGAGAGCTGGAGCACGATCTTGTGCTCGGCAAACGGCTTGTCCTGCAAGGGCACCTGCTGCGCGAAGGCAGGCAGCACCATAGGCCAGGCGACCAGCGCCAACAGCATCGCGCGACGATTTGGCGAACGCATCATCCCTGTCCTGCAATTCCCGGATTGTCCTCGACGCCCCTCAGCGCGACGCCGGAGCTTTTGTTCTCGGGCATCCGTCCGGAGCGCAGATATTTTGCGACCACGTCCCAGACAGGCGCGCCCTGCTGGGCGTTGACGGACGCCCAGCCCGCGACCTTGTAGCGTCGGTGCGCCTCGACCGGCATGCCGCTGTCGAGCGTCAGCGCCGAGATGCGGCTGCCGATCGCGGCTGTCGGCGTGCAGGTGTAATTGAGCCCGCCGGCGCGCACCATATCACCGCCCTGCTGGTGGTAGGGATCGGGGTTGAAGAGGTTGTCGCAGATGTCCTCCAAGACGTCCTTGATCTGGCCGCCCGTCATCTCCTGCACATAGGTCTCGGGATAGGAGATTGCGGTCTCCGCCAGCACATCCTCGAGCGTGAGCGGCTGGCCGGCGAGCGCGGTGACCCCCCAGCGAAAGCCCGGAGACAGCGCGATCTCGGTATCGAGCTCGTGGCGCAGTGCCGCGCAGATGAGCTCATCCACGGGGCCGGAAAAGTTGCCGCGGCGATAGAGCAGGCGGTCGGGCGTTGCGAGCTTCTCCGACCAGTCGGTGACGTGCGGCGCGCGCACCTTGCCGATCAGCTCGGCCATCGCCGGATCCGGCTTCAACAGCTCGGAATAGACCGGCAGCAGATGGTATCTGATGTCGCTGACCTTGCCCTTGGCGAGCTGGAGATCGAGCACGGCGAGAAATTTTCCGTTCGAGCCGGCATTGCTGACGAGCGTCGTGCCATTCGCATTCTTCACCGCCACCGGTTGCGGGACGGCGTCATGGGTGTGGCCGCCGAGAATGACGTCGATGCCGGTGACGCGGCTCGCAAGCTTCAGATCGACGTCCATGCCGTTGTGCGAAAGCAGAATCACGGCATCGACCTTGTCATTGCCGCGCAAGCCGTCGACCAGTTTTTGCAGCTCCTCCTCGCGGATGCCAAAGGTCCAATCCGGCGTGAAGCGCTTCGGATGCGCGATCGGCACGTAGGGGAAAGCCTGGCCGATGATCGCGGCGCGATAGCCGCCGAACTCCTTGATGGTCGAGGGCTTGAACACGCGCCCCGTCGCCTTGTCGAATGCGCGTGCGTCGTTGAACGCGGCTTCCTCAGTCAGGAAGACGTTCTGCGCCAGAAACTCGCCCTTGAAGCGCTCGAGATTGTCGCGCAGCGCCTGCTCGCCATAGGTGAACTCCCAATGGCCCGTCATCGCCTCGATGCCGAGCAGATTCGCCACCTCGACCATGTCGCGGCCCTGCATGGTGTTGGCAAGGCCGGTGCCCTGCCAGAGGTCGCCGCCGTCGAGCAGCAGCGAATGCTGCTCGCCGACGTCGTTGCGTAAGCGGTCGATCAGCGTCTTCAGATGCGCAAAGCCGCCGAGCCTGCCGAAGCGGGCCGCGGACTTCTCGAACTCGAAGCAGGTGAAGGCATAGGCGTCCGCGCTGTCGGACCGGATGCCGAAACGCTCGAGGAAGGCGCGGCCGACCAGATGAGGCGGCCGTCCCGCCATCTCGCCGATGCCGATATTGACGCTGGGCTCGCGGAAATAGACCGGGTTGAGCTGCGCATGGGTATCGGTGAGGTGCAGGACGCGCGCATTGCCGAAGCGTTCGAGGTCGTAGATGCTGGTGGTCTCCGCGCCGCGCGCAAGCCGCGGCAGCCCGGCCGTGACGGCGGCAGCGCCTGCGGCTCTCAGGAAATCGCGGCGGCGGATGGTCATCCCAAATACTCCGCCCCTTAAAGAAGAAGATCGTCCAACAGTTCCACGAGAGCCAGTCTAGCGGATTTCCATCGCCTTCCAGGCTTCTTTTTCCGACGTCGCCTGGAAGATCGAGGCCTTCGCCAGCGCTTCGGCCTCCTTGGCGGCGGCAACCGCACGGTCGAAATCGCCGCCATCGCCGGCCTTCTTCGCGGCGGCCAGAGCCGCAATGGTCGGCGTCCACTGGTTGCGCAAGCCGGCCGCTTCCTTGCTGGCGGCTTCCGCCGCAGCATAGGCCGCCTTGTAGTCGGCCTCGCTCGCCGCGCGCGCTGGCGCTGCGGCAGCCATCAGCAGCAACACGAGTGCGACTGATCGCATTCCGATCATCGACGGGGTCATGGCCGCGCTCCCGGGCCGGAGATCGGCAGGCCATTGGCGACGTAGGACAGGAAATATTCGACGTCGCGGTATTCGTCCGACTGCGGTTCCAGTGGAACCGCGCGGGTCTGGCTGTTGCAGGTGACGAAGCGGCGGCTGGTCGTGCCCATGCCGCTCCATTCCGAGCGGTAGATCGGCATCGCGTTCAAAATGCCAAGCGCCGGCGCCAGCACTTCCGCGCGGATGCGCTCGCCCGGGCTCTGCACATGGCAGCTCGCGCAGGAGAAGTTCATCTGCCCACGCCGCGTGTAGAAATAGCGCTTGCCGTTCTCAAAGGCCTCGAACGCGCGCGGATCGTCGGGAATCTTGATGTCCATCAGTTTGCCGCGCGAGGTGAAGGCCATGTAGGCGGTCAGCGAGGCCATCTCGTCCTTGACGTAGGAGTAGGGCGCCTCGCCATTGGCCTCGCGGCAGCGGTTGAGCGCGAGCTCGAGCGTGACGACCTTGCCTTCCTTCTGGTCGAAGTAAGGATAGTTCTGGCGGATGCCGATGCCGCCGTTCGGGAAGCAGTCGGCGTAGGTCTTGCCGTTCTTGAACGGGGTCGAAAACATCTCCTTGCCGGCATCGAGCGCGAACTCGTAAGGCGGGAATTCCTCCTTCTCCTGCCACTGCCGCTTCATGTCCTCGTTCATGGAATAAGGACCGTTGACGAAATCCTCGTGCTTCACGTTCGGAAATTTCTGGAAGAAGAAGTTCTGGAACGCCTTGGCA
>NZ_JBANBA010000078.1:0-45203 GCF_059803475.1 Bradyrhizobium sp. UFLA05-89
TCCTGCCACCCGAAAACTTGCCCATCCTCGAATGGCTCGGTATCAAAACGTCAAAATCACTGTGATGAACCACTAGTATCATTTGGACGTGCATCGTCCTGTTCACGCAATGAGCGGTCAATTCTGACACGAGGCCGGCCGAGTACCTCCCGGTCACCGTCTTCAGACGGAGCCATTCTTCGATTTCTTCCCGCATCCGGCTGGTGCCTCAATTCATCCTTGCGCCAATGCCGGCCAGTTCGTCTAACAGTCTCAGGTGGTCGCGGATCGCGTCCATAGCTGCGCCGATAACCTCTTCCCTGGTCCCGTCGACAACGGTGCTGTGGATCACCGCGGCCAGCACCCCGGCCGCCGTCATGAAGGCCTTTTGACCAGTCTCGCTCGAGTCGACGATCCTAATCGCAAGGTCGTGTACCGCTTCAAGGTGCTTCGCGATCTCATGCTCGATATCGTCGCTCATGCCGAACTCACGGGGTTTTGATGCACCAGAGTGGTGCATTGCAGCGCTGAAAATCTCGAAGAAGTTATGCATCGAAGTTTTCCAGCAGGGAGCAAACTGGATGCACGTGAATTGCAGCACCACTGTGGTGCAACCGCGATTTGACGCACTGTTCGCGTACTGCTCAATGGGCTTTACCGCCGACGAGCGGCGGGTCGACCTGGTGCTGAGAACATCAGGCAGCCCTTCCTCAAGTACGGAGCATCCCATGCCCAAGGCCACGAAAGTATCCTGCCACTCCTCGCCCCCGCAAGGTCGAGCATCATAGAAATGATCCGCCGCCACGGCGAGTTCCATCGCGAGATGGATCGCCTGTACGCTGTCGGCGGTGACGAGGCAATCGACGGGCTCGAATACAGAGCCGCCAGTAGCGAGGCGATGGATCTTGAAAGCCGGATCGTAGCCACGCGCGCCGCTACCAAGGCTGACATCGATGCCAAGAGGCGCTTCACGGCCAAGGCCGACTCAATCGACCTCAGACAACTGATTTCGATGATTTTGAAGTTGGACGCCGAGCAGGCTGCGGCGGCGGCGTAACGTCCTCGCTCCGTCGAACCTCTTGGTAAGAGGCCCACCATAGGGCGGGGCTTTCGTCATTCTTACTGTTCAACCTGTCCGTAGTCCCAATACCGGTTGTCCCACCCTGCGAACCTGATCGTCTGACATCGTTGCCTGGGGAAAGATGCAAGGGCTGCTTCAGCGTCCCCGCAATCGAACATGGCGACCAACTCCGTCGTCACCACATTGCCCATTATCCGCGTCTGCACTTCGATGACTGGGAACATTGCCCTCTCCACGTATGAGTCGTCAGATCAGGATACACCAGATCTAGTCAGGATTGAAAATCCTGGACCGGCGTCAGAAATCGTACGTTGTTATGCAGGGCAATTTGCCCGGCTTCGCCTCCTCCTTGGCCCTTTCGAGCGCAGATTCCCACTTCTCACGACTAGGACTGGTCTGGCTCGCAAGAATGCTTCCGGAGACCTTGAACTTGCCGTGCCGAGGGCAGTCGTAGCCCTCGGAATCGCCGGTCCTGTCGATAGGTGAGGCTTCGGTGTTGCAGATTGGACAGATCGCCACGACGCCTCCGATGACGCACTCAAGCCGGCTTGGGGCCGGTGAAGTTGATGATCGTCTGATCGTGGCCTGCTTTGCTCCTCAACAGTACCGACCATCGCGGCACCTCGACGCCGCCTGGACGCGAGTATGTCGTGACGCCGGTGCTGACGTCGGCATAGAAGAACCCCTCAACCCGGCGCGCTACTCTCATTGAGATCCCAGCTTGTGAGACGAATAGTGTGCCGGGCCCATCTTCGACCTCCGATCGAAAGACGAGGCCGGCCTCGCTGAAGTCGGGGATCATGATCGCGTTCCTGAGACGGATCACTTCCGCTCCGCGAAAGTACTGCGCGGTAACGAGGCAGGGGAACGGCTCCATCCGCCCTGACGGCCGCGTTGAGCAAGACTGCCGCAGCGTCGTTGTTATAGGTCGCCCGGAATCCGAGCATCGTGCGCTCATTGTCGCGGAGCGCAAAAAAGTCGCCACCGGCCAGGTCGTGAATCGCCAGCACCGCCCCGTCGAAATCGATATCCATGCTTCAGCTCCATTAACGATCAGGGTTCCGCCCCGCAAAAAAAACACGGGACCGAACGTCTTGATAAACCAAAAGTTAACGCCAAATGGCGCTTATTTCAGCTGGATGGGCCATGCCTTGAGGCCGTAGTCGATCATGCGGTATGGGAATTCGATCCGAAGTGGCTGGTCATGACGGTGGCGATCGCCGAATGGCTGCGCGCGCAGATCGGCCTGCCGATCGACTTTCAATTCCAGCCGCAGACATTTGCGAACAAGAATCACTCCGGCAAGCGGTAGCCGCTGGGGCGGACATATGCGTCTCCGCGCTGCCACGCAACTTCACCGATGAGATCAAGCCGCATTTGCGCTGTGAGGCCTAACGTCGTCACCAGGAACCCGCCAAAATGTGATGAGCTATTTTCTCCGGTTGCCCCTCGCCAGTTTTGCGATCAGCACCTTGCCTTCATCCATCACCCGGCGGATGCGCACCGCTCGTTTAGGACTCGTTAGCATGCATGCGAGACCCAGGTCGACCGGAAACGCCGCGCATTCCCGTCTCTTCGGAAGGTGGATGAGAGCTTCTCATACTCCTGATCGAAGAGCCGTCCTTAAGTCTGCCGCTTTGAATTCCAACCCTTGGCCTCGAAGTTTTCACGAAGAGCAGATGCTCCCGTGTTTTAAGCTCCAAGAGTAAGAGCGGCTGACATACTCAGAGGCTTGCTTCAACAAAGTCTCCTTGCGCTTCATGCAAAGTGAATCTTTGATGCTCGACGTGTAAGAGACCTTTGACAACCTAACCGCGTGAGCTATTCTGAGTGCCGGGCGCTCCTTGGGAAACTGACAAGGAGGATTGCATGTCCGCGTTGATTAGACAGGTAGCTCTGGTTTCTTTATCCCACACTGTACCCGCGCGCACTGTGATGCAGATATCAGCCGCCCTGCAAAAGCAGGCTACGCGAGATCTTGGTCCTGTGTGGGAGATTTCGGCGACCGTCGACGCCTTTGAGCAGTTGGGCCACGTCCCGGTCGGGACATGGCCGATCGTCATAGGGGGCAAAGTCCCTCCCGGTGCTGGCGGCTTTCACACGGACAAAAACGGCCAGCCGTTATCGCTCGTGCGCGCAAATCCCGATATTGACGTGCTCTGCCAAACGTGTAGCCACGAAATGATCGAAATGCTGGTCGATCCGTTCGGGAGCCGGTTCGTTCCGGGCGACTCTCCGATGCCGGATCAGGGGCGGGTGAACTTCCTCCTCGAGGCTTGCGATCCCTCCGAAGCAGCGCAGTTCGGATACACGGTCAATAACCTACTCGTATCAGACTTCTACACGCCGCACTATTTCGATCCGGTGCAGTCGAGCGGCGTGAGATATTCCTTCACTGGAGCGATAACCGAGCCAAGGCAGGTACTTGAGGGCGGTTATCTGTCCTGGCAAGACCCTACTTCGAGCCATTTTTTCCAAGAGCGAAGAATTGACACTGACGAACCGGAATTCGAGGATTTGGGTATACCGACGGACGCCAGGATGACCCCGCGTGAGTTCATAGACAGAATGATGGACAGGTTCACGAGCGAGGCGATCGGCGTCGGACGAAAGTCGGCCGCCATGGCGTCGAACCTCAGTCCGGAAAAGCTCGACCATGCAACGAACTCGCAAGCACAACTTTGGGAGGAGCTCCTGGAGAGACTGTGCGGTAAGGGAGACAGCCGAAGGGAGGAATGCCCCCTTGAAGCGGTCCGCCGCCCACCGCGAGCCCCCAAAGCCGCGTGATGTGTGCGTGCCGCTTGCTGGAATTGTCATGCGAGCATGAGATAGCAATGAATAAGCGGACGACACGAAAGCCCAGCAAAAAGGCAGAGCATGCGGACCGCGAACGCGAGCTGCGAGAGTTGATCGAACAAGTCGAGGATAGAACGAGCGGTGATACGCCCCCGGAGGACGAGAGCCCGCACGATTTCGTCGAAAGGAAACGGCGCGAGAAGCCAAAGCCGGAGGATAGCTAGCGGCTTTGCTTCGTGTCGACTGAGGTGCCCGTGCCCTACCATCTCGCGGAGAAAGCCCGCTGTTTCAGACCTTGCCTCGTGGCATGGCAGGAGAGAGGCGGCGGGCACTTTTTTCTCTGACGAGGGCCGTCGTCATTTTTGACAGCTGATTTGAGACTTTGCTGAGATTCCACTTGTGCCGATAGAAATCGGTCGGATCGCGGCTTGGGAAGCGATTGCTACGCAGGAAAAAATCGTCATCGCATGCGGAAGGTTAGGGAAAGGTCGCGAGCGCCTTAAGCGATAACAAGACGTGAGGCGAAATGGCTCGTTTACGCGATTTAGAATTGCGTCCATAGTTACACAGCATTTTTGAAGTTTTCGATTTCAGATTGTGGGGAGGTAGATTGTGCCCCGTCAAACCAATCTTTGTGAAGTCGTTTACCTCTTCGCGTCGGCCTTTCTGGTCGTCTCAGCGCCGTACGCCGCTCACGCAGCGTCAGTCAAATCGACAATAATGGAGGTCATCGCGCCGCTGACCGATGACGATGGAGAGGAAGCCACTAACATCAGCGGCGTGAGCTGCCTGCCGCCCGTCGGCGAAAAGCACGTTTGCCTCACGATCGATGATCAAGGACGGCTGGCGCAGGCTGCGACAAGCGAGGGATCGAGGCTCACGGGTGCGGGCAAGATCCGGATCATCGAGAAGGACGCCGCGCCCGCCGACATTGTGGGAAAAGAACCGGATATACACGAGTGCTCGAACAAGGTCGACAAGTTCAAGGATTTGGACGGCGAAGCCGTCGCGCATTATCAAAATGACTTCTATGTAGTCGGATCACACGGATGCTCGCGCAAAAGCAACAAATTCCGCGCCTCGTCCTTCATATTGGCGCGAGTTCCGGACGAGATGGTTGCGAAGGCGGCGGCCGCCGGTCCGAAAGCGCCGATCGAGAAAGGCCAGGTCGCCACGAGCTATCGCTTGTCGGAGGCGCTTCTGATCGCACCTCATGCGAAGGCATTCTTCACGCGGGATCTGATGACTGGCAACGGCCTTAACGTCGAAGGCCTCGCCGTGGTCGCCGGCAAGCTTTACGCGGGATTGCGAGCGCCGGTGATAGGGACGAAAGCGTATCTGGTCGAAGTGGATCTGGACGCGCTTTTCGATGCGGGTCGCTCAATGTCGCTTGGAAAAGAAGTTCGTGAGATCGAACTCGATTTCCTTGAAGGGCGTGGCATCAGAGATCTTGCAGTTCTGGCAGACGGTCGGCTCCTTATTTTGAGTGGACCGGCCCAGGCCGAGGGCATTTCGTTTGCGCTGCATGCAATAGACCCAAAGAATAGTTCATTCAGCCCTGTCGCGATCATCGATGATATCCCACCCGATTGGAAGGCAGAAGGGCTTCACGTCCTTGGACAAGACCAGTCCGGTCTAGAGGTCATGATCATGTTCGATGGGCCGAAGAGCGGCGCGCCGAGGCGATACAATATCAATTGAAGTGATTTGCGACGCTGGAATTACCGGACCGTCGTCATCGCGGGGAATGCTTGGGATGGCCGCGGTCGTTCTCGCAGCAGAAGCGGTGCCCGCAACGGTGGTGACTAAAGCTCAGTGGAGGCCGATTTCTAATCTTTGATTCTAAAAATTTATAGGTGACCGTCATGTATGGACACGGAGCATTTATTTTCGAACCTGCTGCAGCATCAAAGAAATATCGCAATTGGGATGGTGTAGCGAGCGCCCTTCTCAAGATGAAAATGAATCATGCCTGGATCAGAGGACACGGCAAGGATGGACTGTTCGAGGTTAAAGATAATCTCGGCCTGGTTGGGGCCCTGCGTAAAGCTGATATCAAAGTCCTTGTATGGGGCTGGTGCCAGGGCGAGGCCCAACTCGACAAAGACATCAAGAACGCTGCAGATGCCATCGCCAAATTTG
Organism: Bradyrhizobium sp. UFLA05-89; assembly: GCF_059803475.1. Lineage (NCBI taxonomy): Bacteria > Pseudomonadati > Pseudomonadota > Alphaproteobacteria > Hyphomicrobiales > Nitrobacteraceae > Bradyrhizobium > Bradyrhizobium sp. UFLA05-89. The sequence goes on from NZ_JBANBA010000078.1 coordinate 5,999, forward strand.
ACCCCGACGGGTACGTCGCCGATATCGAGCAGGGCGTAAACGGGGCGGAATGGACGACGAAAGGCATCAAGACGTTTTTGACGGCAACGAGGGCTGCGCTCGGCGGCAAGCCGCTGATCCTGTCCACGCACGGTTTCGTGCCCTACCATGAACCCGAGCTGATGCGCGCGGCCGATCCATTTGTCGATGCCTTCGCACCGCAGGTTTATTGGTTCTGGTATCCGAACAAGAGGATATTGTCGCAGCCGGGCGCAAAAGGACCTTACAAGACCAACGATGCCGCCGCATACGCCGGTCTTTGCCTCGACGTTTGGCGCCACGTCACCCGCAAACCGATCATCATCACCGCCCAAGCCTACTGGGGAGAAAACCAGCAATGGGGGCGCCAAGATGCTGAGAATAAACTTCAGGAGTTCGTAAAGGGCTTCAAACGGTACGACGAAATTGCGGGGCTCAACTGGTGGCATCTCGCAGGCAACGCGGCGATGTCGCCTGCCATGGAAGAACTGATTGCGGCTGCTGATTTCCAGGCCAAGCTAGGTGCCGTCTTGAGTGCTGGTGAAGAGCCTTCCGTTGTACTGGCAACCTTACTGGCGTTGGACGGAGAAGCCCAACCGCTCGACCTTATCGCCCCGCAGTTCGATACTGTCTCGGCGTTAGCCGCCGTCACGCCTCGCATCATTACAACCGCAAAGGCCTCGGCGATCGCTCGATACGACTGGAAGAACCGCGGTCCGGCTTGCATCGGTTACACGGCCGGGATGGCGGTCGCCTACGCTGCAGCGTATGCCAGGTTACAGGCGCATGATGCGGTTGCAGACCGGATGTCGCGCGCGCTGGAGCCGGCTTTTCGTGACCCCCCGCGGGCATCTGAAGGGCGATGCGCTGACGTGGTACGATGACCAGTTTAAGACAATTGGCATGGGCGCTGCGACGTCTCTGGAGCGGCTGCGGCGGCTATTCGTGCTGTTGCTTGGCCTCGGAATGCGTGAAAGCAGCGGGCGCTACTGCGAGGGCCGAGATCGTAGCGCACAGAATACAAGTGCCGACACGGCCGAGGCAGGTCTGTTTCAGATAAGCTTCGATTTGCTCGCCGGGCGTGCGGAGCTGCTTGACATCTTTCACCACTATCAGAGCAATCCGGAGGAGGGATCGCGCGAGATTTTTGAAGAAGAAATGTCGCCGCCTCCACGAGCAAAGGACCTCGAGAATTTCGGTCCCTCCACCTCGCCCGGCTTTGCGTTCCAGAAGCTCAGTAAGGAATGTCCGGCGATGACAGTCGAGCTCGCCGCCCTGGGACTGCGGGAAGAGGCGGGGCACTGGGGGCCGATCATCAATCATGCCGCCGAGGTGCGATCTGCGAGCAAGGAGATGTTGCTGACCGTGGAGGGGATCATTGACGCGCCGATGACCGCAGCAACCGAGAGCGTGATAAAGGCTTTGGGTGCAGCCGTCATGGAAGACGGTCGTAGCCGTGCGGAGATCGCCCGGTTCTATTCGCAGCGCGTCGATCTAGCCGACCTGTTGCCTATCAATAAGCATCTTTCAAGCGCCAAAGAGCAGACCATGATCTCGCTACTCGGCGCTCCGCACCTCCCGCTGACGACCAATTGCCAGAACGAGAGGGCATCGGACCTCGTCAAGCGGAACCTCGTCATCGAACGCATGTCGCCGCTCTTCCGATTGCAGGGCCTAGAGCCGGCGATCGCCGACCTGAAGATCGTTCTAGCGCAAGCTTTCGCCGCGGAGCCGGACCTTGAGAGCGTATTGTCGACCGAGGGCATGCTCTGCGTGCGTATGCGCAAGCCGACCGACGGCTCCGTCAGCACGAAAATTTCCAATCACGCGTGGGGAACGGCAGTTGATTTCAAGATCGTAGGGTTCGAAGCCCCGCCAATACCGGCAGGACGGTGCCGCGGTTCATTGCGATCCTAATTCCCTTGCTCAATGCCGCGGGATGGTATTCCGGCGTAGGCTTCCGCGACACCATGCATTTCGAAGTCTCAGAAGAGCGCATCCGGAAATGGTCGAACGATCACGTATTCAGATGACGGCTAACCGACAGATGAAACCGGCTTCGAACTTGCGATAAGGCCGGTTTCTTGAGCCTGGCGCAATTTCTCCATCGAATGCTGCTTTTGCGCACTGGTCTGCCAGTCGCCTCGCTCGGTCAAAACACACTTCTTTGGAATATGCGATCTCAGGTCAAGCTCATGCGCGGGTAACCGAATTGAGGGAAACCGTCGTCACTCGATATTTTCGCGTTGTCGTGTTCAGACCGTGTTCGATTTTCGACGCTTATGTCCTGAAGAGAACGCTTGCGCGCAAGTATTTCGTCGGTGCGGTGCGAAGCAGAAAGTTTTCGCTCATCCTCAAACAAGACTGGCGGGCCGTCTTCGATGGCACGCCAATTGCTGGACTTGAAGAAGGAAGCGCAACATGTGGTGGTCTCATTGTCCAGGATGTGAATTAAGTGTGCTCGACTAAGTGAATGCGATGGACGCTGCACCGCCCGTTGCGGCGCCTAGAGGTTCGCTGCGGCACGCAGGTGCCGCCGTCGTTATCCGTGCCGAACTATCACAGTCGCGTCGGTGTCGCCGAGCCGTTGGTAACGCAGGATGTGATCTGCGTGAGGCCAGGGCAGAGCCGCGTGCTGATCAGGGTGCACGGCGCCCTTATCGAACCCGAACAGAATGCCGTCCCTCTGACGACTGCGTATCGTCGCGCCCTGCCTTCACACGAACGCTAAAGGATTCTCCATAATGCGCGCGCCAAGCTATTCCGAGGCACTGGAGTTCGCGATCGACCGCTCGTACGAAATCAACCTCGACATGCTGAGGGCGCGAAAACTGCACCTTGACACCTACAACGATTATCTAGTCGGTACATATCCACCCCTCAAAGCAATGGGCGAGCTGAATGCCGAAAGATTGTTGAGTGAGATTACCTCGTCAATTGATCTCTATTTTCACATCCCCTTCTGCAATCAGTATTGCACCTTTTGTCACTTCGCCAAGGAAATCAACCCGCGTTCCGGGCGAGTGGAACGTTATCTGGCGGCTCTAAATAAGGAAATGAGTTGGTCGGACGCGGCGCTTGCCGGTAGGGAAATTGAGACGGCATTCTTTGGAGGTGGCACCCCCTCAATCTTGACCAACCCACAACTCAAGACGCTATTTGACATGATCAAACAGCGCTTTGATCTATCGAAGTCCGAAGTAAGTTTCGAATTGCACCCTTCTCTTGGAAAGCAGGTGGACGCTGCAGATCGCATATCCACTATGCTAACAGGCGGCGTAAACCGCTTCGTGCTCGGCGTTCAAAGTCTTGATGAAAACATTCTGCGCATATTGAACCGCGGGCACCGTGTGGACGAGGTGAGACAACTCGTAAAATTGCTGGATGAGCTGGGCGTTCAGAATCTATCGCTGGACCTGATCTATGGGCTGCCGCAGCAAACGCTCCGGAGTTGGTATGATTCGCTTATCGGTCTACTGGATATGGGAGCGGAGAAGTTTAACATCTTCCCATTGTTGTTCAAATCGACGGACCCCGTAGCCCGCCATTTGAGCAAAGGGCGCTACCAATTCGCTGGGGCAAAGGAGCGCATCATCATGCATTTCATGGCGGAGCACATCCTTACGAGGCTTGGCTATCGTCATGGCCCGATCTTCTATTGGACCAAGAAGTCTCAGCCGCACTCCGTTCAGCAGCGCCGCAAATACGATTCCTGGAACGACAATAATCTGGTCCCTTTTGGGGTTGGCGGATTTGGCTACATGAGTCAGTGCCAGTTCTACAACGAGGCAGATTTAGATCGCTACTTACAACGGGTTGAGTTTGGCGCGAAGCCAGTGTGGAAAGGCGTCGTCCTGTCGCAAGACGATCTGATGCGCAGAACCGTCATGCTCGCGTTGCGAAGTAGTGGAGTGTCGCTCTTCCGCTTCGAGCGGGAATTTGGAGTGTCCATGGAGCAATACTTTCGTCGCGAGCTTAAAAAACTAAATGAGGCAGGGCTCATCAGCATTTCGAGCGAAGGCGTGCTGACGCTAACCACTTCGGGCATCATCAATTCGGGCGCGGTATCGCTGCAATTCTTTTCCAACGCGGTGCTTGAGCGGGTCGCGCGCACCGACAGCAGGATCTTAGACAAACGAAAAGATCTTATCGAGAAGCACGACTACTCACCGGCCGCCCGATACGGGGCGACTGCCGAAATGCAAGCTGTTTTTAGCCAGGGCCGGTGAGTGCTCGCTATGGTCGGCAGTATTTCCCCTTCCGTCCAAGAACCGCTACGCAACTGCGCGCAAGACATATTTTCTCATGTGGCCGATAGCATTGATCCTCGACAACGAAAACGACCGCTTGGGCGATTCAGCAATTTTGTCGTCGATGAATTGCCACATCGTATTGCGGAGATCAAAGGCAGCGAGCGGCCGGATGAAGCGGTTAGGGCACTCGGTCGCGCTATCAGCGTGATTGTGGCGGACACGGACTATGATGCGCTGTTGCGCCGGCTACCGCAGTCCGATTTCGAGATCGCCAAGACAGACATCCAGTATCTCACCAATTGTGCCTATCACATGTCCGCGTTTGCCGGCCTCCAGCCCGAAGACGCCGAATTGACGGTTGGGGAAGCGCTAAGTCGCCTTGCCCGCTTAACCCGCCAGCGGCAGCCTGGCATTGATGTCCTCTCCTATGACGATATGATACTTACGAATCCGGTGCAGAACGATCCGCGTGTATACTGCCTCGGAGCGGTCGGCGTCGAGGAACGAGATTTTTGCTTAGGGCACCAATTCATCGAAAGCGAATTACAGTTGGCGATCGACGCTCTACTCGAGTTGCGAGATGCAGCTGACGCGGATGCGCGTCGATGTCTTGCGCTGTCCGTGGAGCACCTTGAGGCAGCGAATCATGTCCTGAGGCGCTTTGAACATATGTCGCCGGATCTATTTGGCCAATTCCGCGTGTTTTACGCAAAGAATCCTTACAAGAATAGGCTTGGCCCAAGCGGCAGATTCTCTGCCCGTATTGTGGCTGTTTCAGTGCTACTGATCGGCAAAGAGCTTTTCCTTCAGAAACCGCAATTCTTCACGGATGTATATCGGCTGTCCGAATACTATCCGCAAACGTACATTCACGAAGTATTCCGCTGGTTGGCGCAGGACAAGCAAGGCGCGTGTCTCAAGCCAGGTTGGCTGGAAGGAAAAGCAGACTTTCCGGGGGGTGCAACCATTTCACCCGTCATTGAGCGCGGCGACAATGAAATCCGAAGGCTGTGCGACTCCTGTGTTCGAGCGTTGGATCGGTTTACCCTGATGCACCATACCACGGCTTTGAAATATACGGTCGAGCCTGGTCGACCACTTGTCGGAGTTGAGGCATCCGAAAGTATTGACGCTGTCCTTTTGCAGCGGCTCTTGCCGACGGCGCGTCAATAAGCTTGAGGATGCTATCTGCGCTGGCAAAAGGATAATGACGGGGAAGGAGCAGGCCTCTGATGCCAGTCCGCAGCGGATGTCGATGTCTCAAGACGAGGTGATCTTTCGTCGGTTTGAGCCAGGGGATGCCGATGATGTGTGGCATCTGCATAGAGCTGCATCCGAACATGGTGGTGCACGTGGTCCAGAAGGCGCGTGGGAGGATGATTTAAGCAATGTAGGCGAAGTATATATCAGGTCGGGCGGCGACTTCTTAACTGCCCATATTGGTTCCCAACTTGTCGCCATGGGAGGATTAAAGCCTGTCGACGTTGACGTTGCACAGCTCAAGCGCATGCGGGTCGATCCGGCCTTTCGACGACGAGGGCTTGGAAGGCGCCTCCTTCGTGAATTGGAATTGAGAGCCGTTGCTCTGGGGTTCAAGTGCATCGTGCTCGATACGACAACGATCCAAGTAGCGGCTCAAAAACTCTATGAGACTGCTGGCTATGTTCGCCGCAGGCAAGGGATGCTGCACGGATATACAGTCATTTTCTACGTGAAGCAGCTGGCCGACCAGGGTGAGGCTCGCTGTTTGAGCAAGTGAGTTTGTGAGGCTGGAACATTCCATTCCAGCGCTGTAGACCAGCTTCATGACGCATTGAAGCAACGTGAGGTGCTGCGTTTGTGGGGCGGGCCTACCAACAGACAAGGCGTTGCCGCGCAAGCCGCGCGCACGCGTATCCGTCCACGCACCTCCCCTTGACCTGGGAACCTTGCTGCTCACTTCCGTCAGATGCCGGTTAACGGTCCCCTTCGTCTTGCCCTCTAAGCCAAGCGCACCTGCGCGCCAGGTTGTTTAGGCATCACTTGGAGCAACGGATGAGCCGGACGCGGCGATGCGGGCAGGGAAAGGCTGCTGATGGGCGAGCCAATGCGAACACCGCGCGGATTTTGCTTCGCAGCTCTGAACTCTCTGCGCTTGTCATCTTAAGGCACCAAATAGTGCTGATCCCACTCGGGTCTGGGCACTGGCGTCCCGAGGGTATAGCTAAATGACCGAATTGTTAGGCCGTCGTCGCTCGTTTCGCAGCGATACGCGACGTGGTACCACACGCCGCGACTTCGCAATGCGGCGCCGCCCGCGGCTATGGCATGGCCACGAATGACCGGATCGGAGAAAGCATAGGCGACGAATTCGTCCGGCCGAAAGCCCTGGTGCTCGCGGCCGATCGCTCCCATCGCGCGTGCATCGCAACGCTGCTCAAGTCGCGTTTCCGGAGAAAGCGTCAGCATCTGCTCTTCGGTGGACTTGGCCGCATGGGCAATCTGAGGCAGGGCGAGAAGGACGAGGTAGGCTGATAGGAGGTGTCGTCTCATGTTCATCTTTGTTATCGAGGTCGACGGCTGTCACCTCAATCTGGAACGGCGTGCTCGCCGCGGGAAGTCGTGCCGCTCTCACGAATGTCTGTGTGGGCTGCACTTTTTGATGGTAGACAGCAGTCGCCCATACAATGCTTGTGTTCGGCAACATTACGGCCATCCCTGACGGATTTTGAAATCTTGGCAGTATCCGAGACCTGGACGCTCGGTTGTGAACGCAGGAGAGCAGTTCAGGTAAGGGGAATAGGGCCGCCCATGCTGGCGCGCCCCCAACAGGGGTCGAAGCAATCGTTCGCGGGAGCGTCAGCCGTCAGACGCGTTCAAGGTGCCCGACGGGGTGATGCTCGCCGGCGGTATCGGCGAGGAGCGCCGCGAGTGCCGCGCATTGGTTGCGAATGTCAGGTATCGCGATGATCTCCCAAAAGGCCGCGCGCGTGAGCGGACCCACCGCGAATAGCCGGCGTGAAGCCGTGCCCGCGCGGCTGATGACCGTACAATTGCGATCAGTCTCGATGCCAATGCAGAGCGGATCGACGCGGCAAAGGCCACGATCGAATAGACTGCGCACGGCCGGATTGAGCGTAGCGCGCGGATCTTTGACGATGCCGGTGCAATCGACGACGGCGCCGACCTGTATGTCGACAGGATTGGCATCGCCCCGCCTGCGGTATTTGACTCTGGCGCCGGTCGTGTTGGGCTCGACGCTGATCACCTTTGCTGCCATCAGGGTGAGCTGACCTCTGTCAAGCGTCTCGCCGATGCGTGCTTCGACTTCCGGAGCCATCCGATGACGATGCACGTCCCACCAAGCGCGCGCGTGTTCGAGAAAGCGGCGTTTTGATGCCAGCGGAAGCTCATGCCACAGCCGTTGGGTATAGGGTCGAAGGCCGTCGATGACGCTGCGCCAGTCGCCGCCTTGGGCCGCATTCTGGTCTATGCGATCACGAAGCCAGCGCAGCAGGTGGCTAATGCTGGCGCCGAAAGGAACATCCCCCTCTTCAATTCGCAAAGCGTCGACGTGGCGGTGGGGTTTTGCGAGCAGGCCGCGCCGTGACATAGCGATGATCGGCCCGCGATGGCCGTCGCGCAATAGCGACAGAACGTAGTCAACCATGGTAAGCCCCGTACCCAGGATCAGTACGGTGGCATCGATGTCGACGCCAGCAGTCGACGGTGGTGCCCAGGGATTCGCATGAGCCGGCCGGTTAGCTCTTGTATCATGTCCGGTTGCGAGAACGACTGTGTCGGCCATTAGCAATCGGCCGTCAGCCAGCTTGACCGACACGCCGGCTGGACCTTCGTTGATATCGACGCAAGTCCCGTGCACGATCGACAAACGCGGTGCGTCCGTCGGCTCAGATGTCTGCTGCTCGAGCAAACTGGCGATGTAGTCGCCATAGACGCGTCGTGGCACAAAGCAAAAAGGATCGCGATACAGCGACGCGTCCGCGTCAGGCGAGTTCAGCCAACGCCAGAAGTGATCCGGTTGGTCGGGCAGCGCGCTCATATTTGAGGCGCGTACGTTGAGCAGGTGATCAGGATTGCCCGTGTGATAAGCAATGCCGCGTCCGATGTCGGAACGCTGTTCGATCAGCGTGACGCGTAGATCGCTGGTTGGCTGATGCAGCAATTGATAGGTGAGCAGGACGCCGCTGGCGCCGCCACCGATGATCATCACGTGCCGCGCGCTTGAAATCGTCATGCTACCACTCTATCCATCAAGGCCTGGAGCTCATGTGCGGTTGCCAAGGCTCATCATTGAACAAGCTTCACTTTTCTGAACGAAGCTTATCCTTCTGAAGTTCCATCGATATGCGCTATCACTTCAATATGACGCCGCGGATATCGCGCGCGCCCCAAATTTGTGCTTTCGCCATAAGACTAGGCGATAACCCGCGGCTTTCAGTCCAACAGGAAGATGTCATGAAAAAATGTCTTGGAGATTGTCAGGCGCGCCGCGAGCTACAGATCGTGGTTGCCGCGCGCATCTCCGCTAATCACGCCAACCGGCCAAAAATGCAAAGTCAAGGAGACTTGGGCCGTATGGACCTCATTCTTCTAGTTTGCGCGAACAATAACACGTCCTTGCTCTGATCGAGAGAGAAAGGATGGTGCCATGAGAATTTCGAAAAGTTTTACGTGCGCGGACATCTTTTGAGGTCATGCAATTCTCCATTCATGCCCGGAAACGGAAACGCGTTTCATGTAGGTGGGCTACTGTCTGCCTGGAGCTGGACGCTAACAATGTGCAGTGAACTCTTACGAGAAGAGGCTGTCCGACGAGGATGAAGTGCTTCCTTGACCAAGTGAGCCCTGCGCTTCCGGCTCATGCTCTTTTGGTCATTCAGTCATTCCATCGTGTTCGCCGGTCTCAAGAGCGTCTCTATGCTGCCATGCACTTGCACCACATGCAATTAAGTCAGTCAGCAAGTCCAGAGGCTGGAGCTACAGATCGGCTCCTCACTTCGGCGTAAGGCGACCGCTGCTCAACAGCGGCCTGCGGCAGACGCAATATCAGCTTGTCAGCTTGTTGTCAGCTTGGCTAGACCTGCTAGCGACGCTGACTTTAGTGCGCTTTTCGCAAATCTGGACTGGTCAGCCGAATTGCGATCTCCGCCATGACCCGTGATTAGATTCCAGCCGAAGAGTTGCGCAGTTGAGGGGCGAAGCTAACTTCGCCCCATTTGATTTCGCGTTGGGTACCTCTGTCCAGCTATGTCAGGGAAATGATCCCCTGGGTGGCAAGCGCATCCAGAACCCGATCCGCCAACTGCTCCGGTGGCTCGTCCAGTGTCTTCAAGTGCACCTCCGGCGCGTTCGGCGCTTCGTACGGGGCATCGATGCCAGTAAAGTTCTTGATATTGCCTGACTTTGCCCTGGAATAGAGGCCCTTTGGGTCGCGCCGGATGCATTCGTCTAGCGGCGTATCCACAAAGACCTCGACGAATTCGCCCTTCCCCACGAGGTTGCGGACCATGTCCCGGTCCGCCTTATAGGGTGAGATGAACGAGCAAACGACGATCAGCCCGCTTTGAAGCATCAGTTTCGCCACTTCACCAGCTCGCCGAATGTTTTCGATCCGATCTGCTTCAGTGAAAGCGAGATCGCGATTGAGGCCGTGACGGAGATTGTCGCCGTCCAGCAGCATCGTGTGATGCGACATCGCGAACAGCTTCTGGTCGACGATATTGGCAATCGTCGACTTGCCGGAGCCGGAAAGGCCGGTGAGCCAGATGATGCACGGCTTTTGCCGCTTGAGCGCGGCACGTTCTTGCATGCCGATCGTCAGCGGTTGGCAGGCGACGTTGCTCGGGCGGCGCAGCGGAAAATCAATCATTCCCGCACCAACCGTACGGTTGGTGTAGCGGTCGATCACGATGAAGGACCCAGTGCGCCGATTGACGTGGTACGGATCGAAGCTCACAGGCCGAGTGGTCGCGACGTGACAGAAGCCGATATCGTTGAGGCCCAGCGTGGCCGCCGCAAGGGGAGGCTCACGGGTATTCACGTCGATCTTGTATTTGATACGCGTGACGTTGCCGGAAGCAATCGATTGCGTGCCAATCCGAAATGCATAGGAGCGGCCCGGCATCATCGGCTCTTCATCCATCCAGATCAGATGAGCGGCGAACTGGTCGGCGACCTCGGGGCGCTGCGTCGGACCTGCCAAGACATCGCCGCGGCTGATATCGATCTCATCTTCGAGCGTGATGGTTACTGCATCGCCTGTTTCTGCACCCGCAAGATCACCATCACCGGTCACAATCCGCGTCACGCGCGAGCTGCGACCCGATGCCGCCACAATGATTTCGTCGCCAACCGCGATGTTTCCCGAGGCGATCGTGCCCGCATACCCCCGGAAATCCAGATTGGGACGATTCACCCACTGTACCGGAAAGCGGAAGGGCAGGTCGGTCGTCTCGGGCTGAATGTCGATAGTCTCGAGGTAATCCAGCAGGGACTGGCCGTGATACCAATCGGTGTTGCCGGATCGGTAGATGATGTTGTCGCCGTGTCTGGCTGAAATCGGGATTGGAACGATCGACTTGAAGCCGAGCGCCGAAGCAAAGCCGACGTAGTCGCTCACGATGCCGTCGTAGACATCCTTCCGGTAGTCAACGAGGTCAATTTTGTTAACGGCGACAAGGACATGCCGGATGCCCAATAGCGAGCAGATGAACGAGTGGCGCCTGGTTTGCACCAGGACTCCCTTGCGCGCATCGATCAGAATGATGGCAAGCTGCGCGTTGGAGGCGCCGGTCGCCATATTGCGGGTATATTGTTCGTGACCTGGCGTATCGGCGACCATGAACGATCGGCGCGACGTGGTGAAGAACCGGTAGGCGACGTCGATGGTAATACCTTGTTCGCGTTCAGCTTCCAGGCCGTCGACCAACAGGGCAAAGTCGATCTCTTCGCCCGTCGTGCCGTGCTTAACGCTGTCGCGCGCGAGCGCCTGCAGATGGTCCTCATAGATCATCTTGCTGTCGTGCAGGAGGCGCCCGATCAGCGTCGATTTGCCGTCATCGACCGAGCCACAGGTGATGAACCGCAATTGATCTTTGCTAACGGGCTCGCCGATGCAGCGAACAGCGTCCGTATCCATCAAAAGTATCCTTCCCGCTTCTTCCTCTCCATCGAAGCTGCCTCATCCGTGTCGATGAGACGCCCCTGGCGCTCCGATACTTTCGCAAGGCGCATTTCGGCTACGATGTCCTCGATGGTCGTGGCTTCCGACTCAATGGCCCCGCTCAGGGGGTAGCACCCAAGGGTGCGGAAGCGGATCGTCCGCATCTCGGCGGTCTCATTTGGCCGGAGCGGGAGCCGCTCGTCGTCCATCATGATCAACGTTCCGTTCCGATGCACCACAGGTCGCTGTTTCGCAAAATAGAGCGGGACGACGGAAATTCGTTCAAACATGATGTATTCCCAGATGTCGAGCTCCGTCCAATTCGACATCGCGAACACCCTCATCGTTTCGCCCTGCCGGATGCGGGTGTTGAACAGGTTCCAAAGTTCGGGCCGCTGATTGCGCGGATCCCAGGCATGTCCTGCCGAGCGGAACGAAAATATGCGCTCCTTGGCACGGCTTTTCTCTTCGTCCCGCCGTGCGCCGCCGAATGCCGCATCGAATCCGTACAGGTCGAGCGCCTGCTTGAGCGCGTCGGTCTTCATAACCTGCGTATGCAGCGCGGAGCCTGACTCGATGGGATTGATGCCGCGCGCGATGCCGTCCTTGTTCACATGAACGATCAGATCGCCCCCGATGCGTCTGGCCGTTTCGTCGCGAAAGGCGATCATCTCCCGGAATTTCCAGGTCGTATCGATGTGCATCAACGGGAAAGGCAGCTTTGCCGGATAGAAGGCTTTCACGGCAAGGTGCAGCATGACGCTGGAATCCTTGCCGATCGAGTAGAGCATCACCGGTTTCTTGAACTCGGCGACAACCTCGCGCATGATCTCGATCGACTCAGCCTCGAGCCGCCGCAAATGCTGGGGCAGTGTGTGTGTTTTGAGTCGGGTTAAGTCCTGCACGTTCATCTTTGAACATCCTCGAGATGTGTCCGCGCAATGAAATTGCCGTTGCGGTACTCGTGCCGCATGTGAGGGCTTACCTATGAGATCAGTGGTCGCATCGCTTGGGAGAAGGATCGCTCGGCCTCATCCATGGTCGGTCCAAGCGGGGATAGAGGCCGGCTTCAACGTCGCCAAGGACATAGAATTCTGGGGCGAGCCCGCGTGACGGTCAATTCATCCCTTGGTTGCTGCCTCAACATACGCTGGTTTAACGTGTCGCAAAGCTGTTGCGGGGCAGGGACCGGCGCAGCGTGATCGGCCCGTCTGAACGGAAGGGCATGAACATCGCTTTTCAAGCTTGCAGGCGACCTTGCCACCAATATAGCTGCTGGTGCAGAGCCGCCGAAAGCTGCGCCTACAAGTGGGTTGCCTCGTCCACAATGACATACTCCTCGTAATTTTTGCGGCGGGAAACCTACCCTGTTGCTCAATGGCTGGCACTTTTCCTACCCGGCAGAATGTGGGTTGGTGAAATCGATTTTTTGGATGCAACGCATTCAGATCGCGGATAGTGACGCTTCCGAGGTCTTGGTCTCAATATTCTGGTCGCACTCAATATTCTGATAACCGAAGGTATTCTCACGGCGGCAGCTCCGGTGGCTCGCGAACGTGGATTAGGTGGGTTGCATCGGTGCGTCTATTTGCAAGGCTTTCGTGGCCGGCATGCAGTCGTCTGCTGGACCGGCAAACCGACCTGACGGTCACTCGACCCGTTAACGGCGCAGTTGGCTTCGGGAATAAGTCTCGATCGCCGTGTGGCCGATCTGTTGTCAGGTGTGCAGACTGGTGAGTTGGTCGATCTCTATCGCGCTTGCACCCGATGTCGCTCGCCGTGAAGCGATGTCCGGCAAAAGGCCAATTTTGATACTTTTCCACTCGTTACTTACGTAACGGGCTATCTACGGATCGGCCTTGCGGCGCCTTGCGCCCAAGTCAACTACCAGCCTTAGCAATTGATTGAGATGACCGACACTGGCACAGCATGAGCATCCCGCGCGTCTTCGGGATCCAACTTAAATCTCGCCCGCCGAACCTGATGGGTGTGCTGTCTCCCCGCCTGCTGTCATGAAATGCAATCCTTTCTTTTCCTCGAACACCATGATGGACGCTCTTTGTGTCGCCGACCGTTCACGCTGCACGGAAGCTTCACAAAGCAAGCGGGGCGTCGTCGTGGTGCGAGATCGCATTGCGGCGACCGTAATCTTTCGAGGCAGAGGTCGTCCTCACGCACAGATGTCCCAATGAGCGAGTTCTTAAGGCCCCTAATGGCGAATGAGGAGAGGCGTTCTCCCTCGCGGGAGACCGCCAGGCTTCCGCGGAAAGCTATGGAGCCCGGTCCGAGCGGCTCAGACGGTTGGCATCGAACGCTTCGCTTGAAGAAGGAATGCCAACCGAATGCCGGTGCGCGATCGCGCCGTTGCGATGCAGGGCGCAATTCAGACGGAGCCGATTTGTACGCTAGTAATGGCCGGATTGCGGTATGATCGATCTAGCTGGCAAACGTCCTATCGCGATCCGGGCAGTCCTTCCCTTCGTTTTTCGCCGTTGGTTGCTTCAGCCCTACCGCGCCGCCCTTGTACTTGTTGGCTTCCTCGGCTCAACGGCGGCAGACCTATTCATGCCGGTCTACTCCGGCCAGCTGGTCGACGCATTGACGTTAGGCCCCTATAACGAGGCAGCGCGACATGCGGCGCTGGCTGCCTTCGGCGGCATCGTCGCCCTTGGCCTGGTTTCGGTCATCCTGCGCCTCGTTGCTCTGCAGGCAATCGTTCCGTTCACGCTTCAGACGATGTCGGACGTGGCGCGCGATACGTTCATGCGCATCCAGCGGTTCTCAACCGATTGGCACGCCAACTCTTTCGCCGGTTCGAGCGTGCGGAAGATCACGCGCGGCATGTGGGCCCTCGACCTGCTCAACAGTACCATCCTGATGTCCCTGTTGCCGTCCCTGACGGTACTGGTAGGTTCGATGATCCTGCTCGGGCTGCATTGGCCTGCATTGGGTGGCGTGATCGCGATTGGTACGGCTATCTCTGTCGCGGTGACGCTGACATTCACGGTCCGTTATATCGCGCCTGCAGCGCGTGTCTCTAACGCCTGGGACACCAAGGTCGGCGGCACGCTGGCCGATGCGCTAACCTGCAATGCGGTAGTAAAATCGTTCGGCGCTGAAGCGCGCGAGGATGCTCGGCTCGCCCGCACCATCGACCGCTGGCGCATGCGGCTGCGGCGAACCTGGCTACGCTACAACTACGCCGCCATGTCTCAGCACTCGCTCCTGTTGTGTCTGCGGGCATCGGTGATCGGCGGCTCGGTGCTGCTGTGGATGGCGGGGCTCGCCTCGCCGGGCGACGTCACCTATGTGCTGACCAGCTACTACGTGATCCACGGGTATCTGCGCGATGTCGGGTTTTACATCAACAACCTCCAGCGCTCGGTCGACGACATGGAGGAGTTGGTCGCCATCCATGGCGAGCCGATCGGGATCGCGGACGTGCCGGATGCGAGGCCGATCGCCATTGACGGCGGTGAAATCGTATTCGACCACGTGACCTTCCGGTACGGCGGTGACCGGGAGCCCGTCTATGACAAGCTAACAGTTGATCTACGCGCCGGAGAGCGGGTTGGTCTGGTCGGCCGCTCCGGCTCCGGCAAAACGACCTTCGTTAAGCTGGTGCAGCGGCTCTATGATGTCGCGGGCGGCCGCATTCTGATCGACGGTCAGGACATCGCTCTAGCGACACAGCAATCGCTCCGCAGCCAGATAGCGGTCGTGCAGCAGGAGCCGATTTTGTTCCACCGCTCGCTTGCCGAGAACATCGCCTATGGCCGGCCGGGAGCTGGTATGGGAGCGATCGAGCGGGCGGCGCGGCTTGCCAATGCGCACGAGTTCATCCTGCGCCTGCGCAGGGGCTATGGCACTCTGGTCGGCGAACGCGGCGTCAAGCTTTCAGGCGGAGAGCGGCAGCGCATCGCCTTGGCGCGCGCCTTCCTGGCGGATGCGCCGGTCCTCATTCTGGACGAGGCAACCTCAAGCCTCGACTCCGAATCGGAAGCCCTTATTCAGGAAGCGATGGAGCGGCTGATGAAGGGCCGGACCTCGATTGTGATCGCACATCGGCTGTCGACCGTGCGCAGCCTCGACCGCATTCTGGTGTTTGACGATGGTGTCATCGCCGAGCAGGGCACGCATGCCGCGCTGACTAAGCGGCCCGGCGGAATCTATCGGCGGCTGTTGGAGAGCCAAGCGACCGAGGTCGGCCGGATCTCTGCGGCAGGCTAGCGAATAGGGATGGCACTGAAACTTCGACCCTTGAGCCGGGAAGCTACTCGAAGGTTCAGCCAAAGGGAGAGGCGCAGCCAAGAGGGGCTCAACCCGGCTGAAGCCAAAAAACAGCATCGGCCCGCAAGCAAGCTGAGGGTCTCTAAGGACGAGGCGCTATCGCCGATCAATTTGAAAACCGTAAGAAGAGCGCAGGGAACGGCGTCTCATAGCCAAGATGACATTGGACTGGAAGCAAGATCGCGATAGCCGCCAGCATGGGTGAAAATCCGTCAAAATACGCATTCTGCGCCGAAATTCAGCGTCGATATCCGAACCATTGCATTAATCAAGATCGACAAGTGGCTACTGTGCAGCGCCAAACAGATGCGCGTTAATTGTCGGTTGGGCAAGGCGCTGACGCGCTGTGTCGTTCGTCGTATTCTTCCTCCCGCGACGAACGCTCACTGGCCGCCCCATCTGGGGCGGCCTCTTTTCCTTCCGCGGCTGAGCCCTTCGATCTGGCGGACCGCGTAACCACATGCATTCCAGCCGCAGTTCGGCGAGGAGAACTACGGGAACGGCACCTGCTTCGCCCTTGGCACGGCACGGAATTTTCAGGGGCGAACTCGCGGGCTCGGAAGTTGCGTGGCGTTCAACCCACCCCTTCGTTGCCGGACGATGACGCGAAGCATTTGCGGCGGGGGCCGGCACACTGCTATCGAATGCATCTTGCTGGAGGAGAGCGCACGGTTATCGGCACGCGTGGCAAGCTTGTAGGCGTTGATACCGCCAACGTAGAGCTGGTGCAGAGCTGGCGCGTAAACCGCGCCGGCGACCGGATTGCCGCGATGGATCAAAACATTGTTGATTGTAAACATGTCCTTGCCATCGGCGAATTCGTCGCACAATTTCAAATGCCCAAATCTCAGCAGAATACCTCACAATTCACCGGGCCATCCACACGACCAGAAGCGAAGGTGCAGTGAATGCGGAACGCTCTTATGATAAGTGAGCGCGGCCGATACCGTCGCTACTAGGCCGTGTGGGACATCGTGCTTCTGCCCCGATCAGCTCAGCGTTGGGATGCTGGGCCCCGTCGTCCCTCGCACGATCTACGCGTCCTCGTCCTCAATCTCGACGTCGATCTCGTCTTCGACGATCGCAGGCCGTCCCGATTCTGCCATCTCGGCAGATATCTTCCGCATTGGCCTTCTCTGCGGTGTTCGAACGCCGTCGGTGTGCTCAAACGGGTGGTCGTGCAACTATTGGCCGAGCGGGTCGATGATAATATCGATACTCTCTCTCTCTCCGAGCCAATTTCGCGGCGAGCACGAAATCGCTGTCTCCCACTATCAGCACAATCTGATCGACCAATCATTGGTAGGAAAGTGCAGCACGTCCAGGCCGAGGCGCATATCGGAGGCGCCGCCGGGGGCACACGCGAAGAGGGCAAATCGTGTTCCTCGCGATATCAAAGAGTTCCTAGTCAGGGCTGAATGACCTCCTGAAAGTCACAGCTGGCGAAAATCCCTCAAAAAAAAGCGTTCGACGCGGAATTTCAGCGCCAATGCGGGAAGCATTGCATTAATCAATATCGATACGTGGTTACTGTGCACAGGCAAATACGCGCGCGCTGATTCGGCGCGCCCTTTAGGGGAGTCTTATTGTGGCTAAAGTACCACCGTTTCATTCGAAGAAACCTAACACGAAAAATGTCTATCACGATAACGACAAGTGCACGGAGGGCAACAACATCGAACGGCAATACCTCGCCCCCGGCACTGCGGGGCGACCGCGCTGCGAGCATTGCAGTCGCCTAGCTTAGGTCACCCGCGGCTGTGGCGCGGAAACTCCCGCCATGGCCTTCTGGCTGGCGATCAACCACATCGTAAACCGCCGCACGCATTCTAGCGGAGTTCGATTGGCTAAAGTGCCTCCATTTCACTAAGCTGAATGCGCGTCTATATCACGACGCCAAGTGCGGCGAGCAGATCCTCGGCGAACGGCAGGTGCGCGTTGGACCGCGGCTGAGCTATGCCTCGTTCTCGCAATCGACGCGGCTGCGGCCAGCTTGAGTTGATTGGGAAGATGCCGACGCGCTCTCTGTTGAACTCGTTTGCCGTATTCCTCCTCCCGCGACGAACGGCCTCCGGTCGCCCCCTTTTGGGCGGCCGCTTTTTCTTTTCGCGACTGAGCCCTTCGATTCGCCGGCTCTCATTAAACCACATGCACTGTGGTCGCAGTTCGGCCAGCGAAAATTCGTGGGACGACGCCACTTAATCGTTTGATGTCCGGCGGCATCCAGAGATGCCCGCTGATAACCCACTATTCGGAGCGGAATGAGAAGCAGGGCTCGGCCGCCGGTTAGACTTGCTGACCCAGCAGTTCGAACGGCGCGTCTGATTTCCAATCAGCTGACGCCGCTGTTTGTCCGGTTCTGGCTCATGGCGAGGCTCCCTTTTTCGGATTGAGCATAACAGGCGGCGCAAACGAAATACGCGGGCGGTCCGAGGCATTGGTCGAACCGTGAGTCGACGCTTGGCGCAAAGAGCAGCGTCTGGCAAAGGAAGTTAGCTCGGACGTGCAGCTGGATCGAAGGCCCGAAACTCCTATCCCACGTACTCGCTGTTCCGTTTGCGCCAGGCCGGACTACGCTGCCGATCTTCCCGTGATTGAAAGCAGTGGTCGTCCGCCCTTTGTGACCGATTGCGTCGCGCTTATTCACCATCGTAAGCATGCTCAAGCCAACCTAGCGAAGGCAAAGCCAACCTGTCGGTAACAGATGAGTCGTCGAACTTGGATGGGCGAGCGTCGAGTTTGGATTTCAATACTTCGACCACGTCTCTCGTGAACGGATGCTTGCTCGCCATCAAACTTTCGCACAGCATAGTCAAAATCGCAATCGACCTATCATTCGAAAGCGAAGAGGTATCATGAACGATTCTTGCAAATTGAACGACACGATATGGCCGAACGTGGAGCGTCTCGATCAGATTGCTTAGAGTTCGAGACATAGCCTCAGTAGGCTCAAGCCCCCTTACTATCCTTATAATCGCTAAGGCTGACGCGATCATAGGGGTGTCGCAAGGTTGAGGCATGAGGGCATCGACCGGAATTTGCTCCAGTCGTTCCGCTGCTTGTCTTGTGAAGCTGCCCCTTGCCACCGGGACGAAAAAGGCCAGCAAGCCCCTCAAATCTCTATCCCTAAGGAAGGCGTCCATAAGGACTTGAGATCCTCCATCCATCGAGACGATAAGTCCTGAGCCGAATCCGATACTGTTCAGTTTCTTCAAGATGGAAGGGCCGTAGGTGTCGTAGCCAACCGCTAATCGCGCGACACTCACAAACTGATTATCCGCCATGCATTCAATGCCCTTGTCACTCAGAAGACGCTTGAAGATCAAATGCTCCAATTTTTTTGGAATAGTTCTTCGACGAAGTAAGAAAAGAAGTCTCTGGCTGAGCCATCTTGACTTCTCTATTGAGTTTGATGAATCGAATAGGTCGACTATCGCCCGAATAACGTGCTCGGACACGCCACCTTCCAGCATTGACGAGCGACGCCGTATGTCCGGCGAATCTAAGAGTTTGAATTGGTCAACTGAGGCGCGCGCCCAAGTCTTCACAGAAGAGTAGTCCACGCCGTTGGCCACCCAGTGCTGTTCTATTTGAATCCAATCGTCGACATCTCCAAGTGAGCAACGTTCGATGCAATCAGCGGCTATTTTTAGATCAGTGCAATTGGATACGCTCCGGAGAACAAGCTCGAGAGGCCACGTCAGTGATAATTCCCGCAACCAATCGATTTCCTCCCTGCCTGACACTCCCCGGCATACCGCGGCAAGCTGGTCCTTGTTGGGATTGGTCATGAACTCGGCGACCCTCAACAATGTCGCCCATTTTGGACTGTCTTTGAGCCAGTAAGGAATCCCTAGGTCAGTGCACGTTGAAACTAAGCGGATTGACGAGGTGAATATGCTTTCCCCGTCAGGAGTGGTCACGCGGATGGCGTCTTCCTTGCTTTCGTCATCAAAGAAGTGCCCCAGCCAGTTGAAAGCCGGCGTTAGGTCAAACAGTTCACTATCGCTGTATGGTTCCGGGCCTTCCGTCCGAGCGATTAAGTTGATCGATACTCTCGGCGATGCCGCGATCTGCGCCTCGAAGACCTTGTGTCTCAGCTCTGGCAGCTTAGGAAACTCATCACTCTCTTCGAGAAGTCGAAGAACCTCAACTGGATCTGACGGCCACGACGTCAGTAAGAGACGCGCAGCCCATGAGGCGAACCGGGTGCTTCGATTGGTAATCTGAAAGAGGAGCGTGAATGCGGCTCCAGAACGAGCAGAGTTCCCATGGCTCAGATGCTCGACGAGCTTAGCTTCGAACGTTTGCTTTGTATCATCGTCTAGGAATTGCACTAAACTCGTATTTTTTGTTCTTGTTCCAAGGATTAGAAAATCCATCGCCCGTGTAACGAGCGCGCGGCGCATGTCCGGTAGACGTACAGCTACATTGTCATTCAAAAGGTCAAGTGCCAACCTCGCGCCGGAAAGAGACGTCATATCGCTTGGGCCGAGGTCGCCCTTATCAAGAGCATCGCAAATGTGAACTATTTGTCGTCGCAGATGGGTTAGATCGGTTATTGCGAAAACTTTACTTGCCGCTATTCGAAATACGTGCCGCCAGTGCGTCCGAGCTGAAATTTCGCTAAGCCGGTCGACAATTGCCGCTTCAGGACTCGCCATTATGCGAGCTGCTGCCATAAATTCTTGCATAGATCGAACGTCAAATGTTATTTGACCGCCTGTCTTGCTTCCTAGCAAAACTAATCTATCTGTCGCGATCGTGACGAGGCGGCGCTTTACCTCTCTTATGCTTTCCCGGCTGTGACCCTCTGACGCGAGTTGGCGATCGATCAGCAAATCGAACTCCTTCTCACTCAAAAACGCATGAGCTGTTCCCGACGCTTCTGCCCGAACGTGAAGTAGGAAACCAGTGTCGTAGTGAATTTGATCGATCTGAGATGCGTAGTCCCGCAGCAACTTTGCTGTCTCGCCTTCCTTGGCGGCTTCGCGATCCCGCAAGAGAACATAGTGTCTCTGAAAGAGAGACCATCGATCTGCGGGAACGCCTCCGCGAGTCTCGACAAGACTGAAGAGTATCGAAACTTGTAAGGGGCTAATTAGAATTGGTGCGGTGGCTGGGTCTTCGCTTGCTCGCTTAAGCTCTGCAAGGATTTCATCTCGGCGGCTGCCATCCGATAGGAGCACGTCAGCGAGCCGCGTAGCAAACCGCATGGCGTCAAACGGAGCGAGATTTGCCATCGACCAATGTTCCCAATGGCGGCGAGGGAAGTCGTCTCCGTAGCCTTGTGGACGAGTTGTTACTACGATTAACACGTCTCCTCGTGCCAGATGTACCTCATCGAGGAACTCGTTGACGGCAAGGACGACCTCGGACCGATTGCCAGTTGCTGGTACTTCATCGAGACCGTCAAGAATCATGAGCCACGGGTATTCAGCCAGCCAGCTTCGCAAATCTTCGGGATTTAGCGCGTGATCCGACTCTCTTCCGAGTAAATTGCTACAGTGTCGCAACAAGCTCAGCTTTTCATCACGGTCTGCAGCGAGTTTGATTGCGTCGGCAAATTTCGGTAGTTCAATATGGACCGGAAAGCGTGCTGGACCATGAAGGTTTATGCCTTCCTGCTGTGCGCGCGAAAGAATTGCTTCTGCAGCCTCTAAGGCAGCATCGGGCGGCTCGTTGCGAAGCGCTTCAATTGAGACCCGAGCACGAAATACCTGGGCTAAGAACTGAGCGACTGTTGATTTTCCTTGACCCGGCCCGCCTAGCAGGACAATCCGATTGCGAGCAGGATCAGAGGTGCGTTTTCGGATTCCTAGGCTTTCCGGATCCAGCTTGTCGGCGCTCCTTTCAATGAGTTGCGCTACCACGCCAGTCGAGCGTGCCGAAAGATGCTCAGCCATTTCTGCCGATCCTCGAGCTGCCATTTCATCGATCTCTGAACAACTGGCATCATCCTCGTCGGCATCTGAGCGGTGATGACGTGTAAAGCCTTGAGGCTCCAATGGAAGATCAACGAAGACATCTTCTAGATAGATCCTGTTGTTCGTGATCTGCCCGGCATCCTTGCGGCGAACGTCGCGATCCTTACGGAGATCGCGCCGAAGCGCTAGGGAAACGACAGATGTAACGCTAGGCCGTTTGAAGAATGAGAGAGCAGAGGCAAAAACATCACCCTCCGTCACCCAAGCCGAGTACCGCGTTCGAATCTCTTGGTCTGCGTCCAACATGGCCGAAAGCAAATCAGCGTGCCACACCAACCATCCGCGGAGCCCAAGCTTCGCTTTGTAGGACTCAAACAGATGTTCAATTTTCTCTTGACCGCCTTTCCGACCTGAGGAGCCAGAGTCGATTGAGGACAAAACTACATTCGTGATGACGATATAATATTCAGGTTTTCTGAGGTTTCGTTTGGTGTCGAGAAATTTGTCCAGATCAGCAGACAGCTCTCTTTGCAGCCATGCAGCGTCCCCGAGGCCGCCCTTTGATATGCTCTTGTATTTTGCCTGGGCGATCACATACCCGTTCCACCGAGCGCCGTGCGTTGAGACAGGAAGCAATCCGTGGAAGCTAGCTTCGCGAGCTCCGTCGGGGCCGGCTCCAAACACAGAAACTCCCGGCCCCATTTTCTTGGTCACCAAGGCCTGGGCAAAGCGCTCAAATGATTGCGGCGAAAAACGGTTAAAATCGTAAGACATTGTTCCCCCGAGCATCAGTCTCTCTTCGCGCTCATGATTGTAGGCGATTCTGAAGACGCCGATGATGAGCAGGTGTCGTCGTGTCGCGCTTTACGTTTATAAATGGCAATCCAAGAAACTTATCTGCCCGTGAAGAAGAAAATCAGCCAACTTTTTATCCCTGTGCATACATCGGGCGAACTTTTAGAGTTTGGCGCGGAAGTTCAGCCCGGAAATCATACTCAGGGCGCCCATGCTAGGTTCGGTGCTCCGAGCTCTTCGACGCGGAACAGAGAACCAGAGGCGGACCCGGAGGATGGTGCAGCGCTTCGGCCTTCGTAGAGACGGCGCTGTCCACGGTTCTCGTCGCCAGAAAATTCGGAGCTGATGGAGGCGGCGCTCGGCCGGCGCTTTGATCGGTTGACGCGGCGGCTCGAATGGCCGGAGCATCACGTCACGATTTCTAACAAGGCGCGGCCTCTCTCGCCCGGCTTTGCCAAATACGGCCCGGCAGCCGAGGCGAAAGACCAAAATGCAGAGTTCGGCGAAGGAGGCCAGCTCGGGCGCGGAGCCGCGAAGGACCAGACAACTCGCGCCTCGCCTGATCAACCTCGCCAGTCCTTTCTTTCGCCACGCCAGACTACGCCGCCGATATTCCCGCGGTTGAAGGAGCGGTCGGCCTGCCCTTTGTGTCGTCCTGTCTTCGGTTGGTGCAATCACCGTCATTTGTAACCGATTTCGCGCGGCGCGTACTCAGGCGCTCGCGCCGGTGCGCAACCAGGGAGGAGCCGGGCATGAGCTTCGAAACAGCGCTCGACGAAGCGAACGAGCCAAATTTGCAACAAGTCGATACTACCGAGGGGACGGGGGAGCAAAACCCTGCCGTAACGAGAAAGGTCAGCGTCCAGCTTTCCGAACAAATTTTCCGCCGTCTCGAAGTTGCAACGGGTCGGCCCGGAGTTGGCAAGAGCATGGTCGTGGAGGCCGCTCTTGAACGCTTTCTTGATCCAGCGCCGCCGATCGAAGGTCTCATTCATGAGGCGCTCGATCGGATAAACGGGCAACTTGAACGTCTGGACAATGACGTCCGTATCATCGCCGAGACGGTTGCACTGCACGCCCGCTATCACCTCACGGTCACACCTCCCATGCCGCAATCACAGCAGCGTGAAGCGTGTGCACTCGGCCAAGTGCGATTCAAGGCGCTGGCCGAACAGGTCGACCGGCGCGTGCGCTCGAACCGGCCCTTACTGCGAGAGACGGTCGATCAAATCAATGCCGCCAATACTTTCGGTCATGCGGCCGACAATGTTTCGCCAGTATCTGCGGATTCTGCCCAGGAGCGCCCCGCAGCCACCACTCTAGACGCAACTGCCGACGTCAGCGCTGCCGCCGAGGAGGGCGGCAGCAACCGTAACTTTCACAATCTGCCAAACGCGTTCTGCTAAACCGGCCGATGATCGCGGAATCCGCACACAAGAGGCGGCGAACGGCCCATCCAAACTCTATCCATCGCAATCCGATGGCAGCCGCCGACTTCCGACTTGGCGCCTAATCGGCTGCGTTTTTCTTCCTTTCGTCGCCGGCTATTACCTTTCCTATCTGTTCCGCACCATCAACACGCTGATCTCGGGACAGCTCTCAGCTGATCTGGGCCTCGATGCTGCCAATCTTGGCCTGTTGACATCGGTCTATTTCCTGGTCTTCGCAGGCGTCCAGATTCCGATCGGGACACTGCTGGATCGTTTTGGTCCACGTCGGGTCCAGAGCGTACTCCTCATGATTGCCGGCGGCGGCGCAGCTCTGTTTGGAGCGTCCACAGGATTTCTGGAGCTTCTGGTCGCGCGTGCGATGATCGGCATCGGTGTCTCGGCTGCAGCCATGGCTGGGCTGAAGGCCATTGTCACCTGGTTTCCAAGGGAACGTATTGCCCTGGTCAATGGCTACATGATGATGCTCGGTGCGCTGGGTGCGGTGACTGCAACAACGCCAGCCCAGTGGCTGTTGGAATATACGGGCTGGCGTGGGTTGTTTGAGCTCTTGGCTCTTGCGACCTTCGCTTCGGCCCTCCTCATCTTTTGGATGGTTCCTGAGGCCGCACGACCACAGGTGATCCAGCCGACCGCCATAAAACTAAGTGCGATCTACAGAGATCGGCGTTTCTGGCGGATAGCGCCGCTTTCGGCAGGCTGTATTGGGTCAGCCTGGTCCTTGCAGGCCTTGTGGGCAGCACCTTGGATGACAAACGTCGAAGGGCTCAGCCGCGAATCCTCGATCACGCATCTCTTCATCATGGCACTCGGGATCAGCGGCGGCGCGTTGCTACTTGGTACGTTGGCTGATCGGCTACGCCGACGTGGGATAGGGTCGGAAGCTCTGTTCGCGGCAGTGACAGCGCTGTTTGTGGGGGCTGAGCTTGCATTGATCTTGCGGGTGCCATTGCCATCGCTATTGCCATGGATCGTCATCTCGATTGTCGGCGCAGCGACGGTCCTCAGCTATGCGATCGTAGCGGAATATTTCCCAAGAGAGCTCACCGGCAGAGCAAATGCCGGTTTGAATGTCCTTCACTTCGGCTGGTGTTTCATCGTCCAATATGGGACCGGACTCATCCTTGACCAATGGCCCGTTCAGGACGGCAACTATCCGATCATTGCTTACCAGGTTGCGTTCGCATCCGCCGTTGCGGTGCAAGTTCTGGCGCTAGGCTGGTTCATGATCCCATGGTTTGGTGACTTGAGCAGACGGCTCGCCAAATTCTTTCTGCGCGATTCCGATATAAATAGAGGCGCCGTTGAGCCATCCATGACGTCAGAAGAGGCCGGCGTACTCGAGCCTGAGGACGAGGAATGGTAGTGCGAGCCGCATGCGCTGCCACACCTCGCTTAATCGCGTAGATCATCAACAACTCTGCGCGTCCAGACGTTCTGGTTCGATCTTTCTTTTCCTACGCCAACCTACGATCACCCCGCTCCGCTCGTTGCGCCAATGAAGGATCTGCTTTTCTAATCATACCCATCTGAGGCCGCTTGGGGTGCCTCAGCTCTTGGGACATCGATGACAATCCAGCCGTTTCAGCCGGAGGTGATCTCGCGCGGAGCACGTATGCTGCGCACTGCGCTTGGCCCCGCAATCGCACGCTTTTTAGAAGATCCCTCGATTGTCGAGGTGATGCTCAACCCGGACGGTCGGCTGTGGATCGATCGGCTGTCGAGCGGCCTGACCGAGACCGGCGAAGGCCTGTCTGCTCCTGACGGAGAACGGATCATTCGGCTGGTCGCTCACCACGTCGGTGCCGAGGTTCATGCGGGTGCGCCGCGCGTTTCCGCCGAGCTGCCGGAGACCGGGGAGCGATTTGAAGGACTGCTGCCGCCCGTCGTTGCCGCCCCGGCATTCGCGATCCGCAAGCCGGCCGTAGCTGTATTCACCCTAAACGACTATGTCGCTGCCGGGACTATGACCGCCGAGCAGGCTGGGGCTCTTCGAACTGCCGTCGCCGCTCGCCTCAACATCCTGGTCGCTGGCGGTACCTCCACCGGGAAAACCACTCTGACAAATGCGCTTCTCGCTGAGGTCGCCAAGACGTCGGACCGCGTGGTTCTCATTGAAGATACACGAGAACTTCAGTGTAAGGCGCCGAATCTCGTCGCGTTGCGCACCCGGGACGGTGTGATCTCGCTATCCGATCTTGTCCGCGCCTCGCTGCGCCTCCGGCCCGATCGTATTCCGATTGGCGAGGTGCGTGGGGCCGAAGCTCTTGATCTCCTCAAGGCGTGGGGGACGGGCCACCCCGGCGGCATTGGGACCATTCATGCCGGCACTGCACTTGGTTCGTTGCGCCGGCTTGAGCAACTCATCCAGGAGGCTGTGGTCACGGTCCCACGCGCGCTCATTGCGGAAACGATCAACATCATCGCAGTGCTTGTTGGCCGCGGCGCCGATCGCCGCCTGGCCGAGCTTGCTCGCGTCTCGGGGCTCGGATCCTCCGGCGACTACTGTCTTTCAGCAATAGGAGATCAACCATGAGTTCTCGAGCGCCTCGCAATGCGGGGATCAGTGCGACCGCGGCATTTGTCTTTACTTCGAGCAGTGCGCTTCCCGCCCGGGCCGCTGGCTCGAACATGCCGTGGGAGCAGCCGCTCAATCAGATCCTGCAATCGGTTGAGGGGCCGGTCGCCAAGATCCTTGCAGTCATCATCATCATTGTGACCGGGCTGTCGCTGGCATTTGGCGACACGTCGGGCGGATTTCGGCGGCTGGTGCAGATCGTGTTCGGTTTGTCGATCGCCTTTGCCGCCTCGAGCTTCTTCCTGTCGTTCTTCTCCTTCGGCGGCGGAGTGGTGATCTGATGGATGAAGTTCCAGGTTTTGTCGCACCCGTCCATCGCGCCTTGACGGAACCGATCCTGATGGGTGGTGCGCCGCG
The DNA here is from genome assembly GCF_059803475.1 of Bradyrhizobium sp. UFLA05-89. Classification (NCBI taxonomy): domain Bacteria; kingdom Pseudomonadati; phylum Pseudomonadota; class Alphaproteobacteria; order Hyphomicrobiales; family Nitrobacteraceae; genus Bradyrhizobium; species Bradyrhizobium sp. UFLA05-89. Next base: position 32,830 of record NZ_JBANBA010000078.1, read on the forward strand.
GTCGGTCGCGATTCTCAATGGCACTCTGGCGGCGGCGCTTGGCCTGGGCTTGCGGCTCTGGATCGCGGGTCTGCTGATCTGGTTCATCGGCCATATGGCTGCCGTCTGGGCCGCCAGGCGCGATCCCGATTTCGTCGAAGTCGGGCGCCGTCACGTCCGCATTCCCGGTCACCTCAACACGTGAATTGTCCCATGATGAATCTTAGCGAATACCAGCGCTCAAACACGCGTCTTGCAGACTTTCTGCCCTGGGCGGCGCTCGTCGATGAAGGGGTGATCCTTAACAAGGATGGATCGTTTCAGCGGACGGCAAGATTTCGCGGACCAGATCTCGACAGTGCCGTGCCGGCCGAGCTTGTTGCCGTTGCCGGCCGGTTGAACAATGCCCTGCGCCGCCTCGGCTCCGGCTGGTCGGTGTTCGTCGAGGCGCAGCGCCATGCCGCAGGTGCCTACCCTCCCAACACCTTTCCTGATGTGGCGTCCGCCCTCGTCGATGCCGAGCGAAAGGCCCAGTTCGAAGAGGAGGGCGCCCACTACGAGTCGAGCTACTATCTGACCTTGCTTTACCTGCCGCCGGCCGAGAGCGCCGCGGTCGCAGAACGGCTGCTCTATGAGGGCGGTCATCGGACGGCTGGTGCAGATGCGAAGGAAGTGCTGAGCGGCTTTCTCGATCGTACCAATCGCGTGCTTCAGCTCGTCGAGGGGTTCATGCCGGAATGCGGCTGGCTCGATGACGAGGCCACGCTGACCTACCTGCACTCCACCATTTCGACCAAACGGCATCGGGTCCGAGTGCCCGAGATTCCCATGTATCTCGATGCCTTGCTCGCCGATCAGCCGCTAACAGGCGGGCTCGAGCCGGCGCTGGGGAACGCCCACATCCGTGTTCTGACCGTGGTCGGATTTCCAACTGCGACGGCGCCGGGGATCCTCGATGATCTCAACCGCTTGGCCTTCCCATATCGCTGGTCGACCCGGGCCATCATGCTCGACAAGGCTGACGCGGCAAGGCTTCTCACAAAAATCCGCCGTCAGTGGTTTGCCAAGCGCAAGTCGATCGCGGCGATCCTCAAAGAGGTGATGACCAACGAGGCCTCAGCTCTCCTTGATACTGATGCGAGCAACAAGGCGATTGATGCCGATGCCGCCCTCCAGGAATTGGGCTCGGACCAGATCGGAGAAGCCTTTGTCACCGCGACTGTTACCGTGTGGGATACCAATCCGCGCGTAGCCGACGAAAAGTTGCGGTTGGTCGAAAAGGTCATCCAGGGGCGCGACTTCACCTGCATGATCGAGACCGTCAACGCAGTCGAGGCCTGGCTCGGCAGCCTGCCCGGACACGTCTATGCCAATGTCCGCCAGCCGCCGATTTCGACCCTTAACCTGGCCCATATGATCCCGCTATCAGCCGTGTGGGCCGGGGAGGTGAGGGACCATCACTTCAAGGCGCCGCCTCTGTTCTTTGGCAAGACGGAGGGGTCGACGCTGTTCCGGTTTACCCTGCACGTTGGCGATGTCGGGCACACTCTTATTATAGGGCCGACCGGCGCCGGCAAGTCCGTCCTCCTGGCGCTGATGGCCTTGCAGTTCCGTCGCTACCCCGGGGCACAGATCTTTGCCTTCGACTTTGGCGCCTCGATCCGGGCCGCGGCCATCGCAATGGGCGGTGACTGGCATGATCTTGGTGGCGCGGTCGCCGGAGAATCCTCCGATGTCGTTGCGCTGCAGCCGCTCGCAAAGATTAATGAAGTCTCCGAACGCGGCTGGGCGGCCGAATGGATTGCCTCGATTCTCGCCCGCGAACGGATCGAGCTCACGCCTGAGGTCAGAGAGCACATATGGTCCGCGCTCAATTCCTTGGCTTCGGCTCCTGCTCCTGAGCGCACCCTTACAGGGCTATCGGTGCTTCTTCAGTCCAATATTCTAAAGCGCGCGCTGCAGCCTTATTGTCTGGGCGGTCCATATGATCGCCTGCTCGATGCGGAAAGCGAGCACCTCGGTGGCTCCTCAGTCCAGGTGTTTGAGACCGATGGGTTGATCGGGACTGCGGCTGCTCCTGCTGTCCTTTCCTATCTGTTTCACCGGATTGAGGAGCGGTTTGATGGCCGACCGACCCTTCTCATCATTGATGAGGGCTGGCTCGCGCTCGATGATGCCCATTTTGCCGGGCAACTGCGCGAATGGCTAAAGACGCTTCGCAAGAAGAACGCCTCCGTTGTCTTTGCAACCCAGTCGCTTGCCGATATCGACGGCTCGGCCATTGCGCCGGCGATTATCGAAAGCTGTCCGACCCGCATCCTGCTGCCTAACGACCGCGCTATTGAGCCGCAGATCACGGCAATTTACCGCCGCTTTGGGCTTAACGATCGGCAGATCGAGATCCTGGCCCGCGCGACACCGAAGCGGGACTACTACTGCCAGTCTCGTCGGGGCAATCGCCTGTTCGAGCTTGGCTTAGGTGAGGTCGCGCTCGCATTCACAGCCAACTCCTCGAAGGCCGACCAAGCCCTGATCGACAGTGTCCTGGCCGAGCATGGCCGGGAGAATTTCGTGACGCGTTGGCTCAAGGCGCGCGAGCTCGCCTGGGCCTGCGACCTCGTTCCGCAACTTGCAAAGACGGGGAGCCTCTGATGAGACGATTAGCTCAGCTAATAGCAGTGGGCTTGATCGCGGCTGCTGGGGTCCAAGTGCCACGAGAGGCGACGGCTCAGTGGATCGTGTTCGATCCCAACAATTACGCGCAGAACGTGCTGACCGCCGCGCGCGAATTGCAGCAGATCAACAACCAGATCGCATCGTTGCAAAATCAGTCGATGATGCTGATCAACCAGGCAAAAAACCTGGCCAGCCTGCCGTATTCCTCTTTGCAGCAGCTTGAACAATCGATCCAGCGTACCCAGCAATTGCTCGGCCAGGCCCAGCGTATTGCCTATGATGTCGGGCAGATCGATCGCGCCTTCGCATCCACCTACGCACCGGCTTCTGGCGGCCAGTCCGATCAGGCGCTGATCGTGAATGCGCAAACACGCTGGCAGAACGCTGTTGCCGCCTTGCAGGACGCCATGCGCGTGCAAGCGACGGTAGTCGGCAATCTCGACACCAACCGTACCCAGATGTCGGCTCTCGTGGGTGCGAGCCAGGGCGCTACCGGTGCGCTGCAGGCGAGCCAGGCCGGCAATCAGCTGCTCGCACTTCAAAGCCAGCAGCTCGCAGATCTCACGGCGGCAATTGCCGCACAGGGGCGTGCTCAGACTTTGGAGCAGGCACAGCGCGCGGCCGCCCAGGATCAGGGCAGGGAGCAGCTTAGGCGCTTCCTCAACCAGGGGCGGGGCTACCAATCCACAACAGTGGAGATGTTCCACTGATGCCGAAGAACAGACTTGAAAGACTCCCGACGGTATTGGCCGCGACGCTTGCTGTCCTCGTTGTTGTGGCTTGCGCGATCCGGCTGCACGGCGACCAGGATCAAGATCAGGCTCAGTCCGCAGCGTCGATTGCGAAAGAGGACTCGGACCCGGTCGCCGCAAAGCTCGAGCAATGCCGGACGGTCCAATATGAGCAAATAGATGCTCTGCTCGCGTGCCGAAAGCTCTGGGCCGAGAAGCGCCGTGAGTTCTTAGGCTTTGGCCGCGGATCCTCCGGGGCTCGTATTAGCGAAACTAATCCAGACGGATCATCGCCTTTGCGTGGCAAGGACGAGAGCCGTCTGCCCTCCGGCTATCCCACCATTCCCAACGATGACGAGTGAGCGATGGGCGGTACTGGCGTCATCGACCAATTCCTGGAGACTTTCACCCGCTACATCGACTCCGGATTCGGGCTGGTCGGGGGTGAAGTCGGATATGTCGCGACGGCGCTCGCTGCAATCGACATCACGCTCGCCGGCCTGTTCTGGTCCTGGGGCGCTGATGAGGAGATCATCGCCCGCCTTGTCCGAAAAACGCTTTTTGTCGGTGTCTTCGCGTACCTGATCGGCAATTGGAACAGTTTGGCTCGGATCGTGTTCGAGAGCTTCGCCGGTCTTGGACTGAAAGCGTCTGGGACCGGCCTGTCATCGGCGGATTTTTTAAGGCCAGGAAAGATCGCTCAGGTCGGCCTCGACGCCGGGCGGCCGATCCTTGAATCGATCTCGGGGCTGATGGGCTATGTCAGCTTCTTCGAAAACTTCGTTCAGATCACGGTCCTGCTGTTCGCTTGGATCGTGGTCCTCCTCGCCTTCTTCATCTTGGCGATCCAGCTGTTCGTCACCCTGATCGAGTTCAAGCTGACGACGCTTGCCGGTTTTGTGCTGATCCCATTTGGGCTGTTTGGAAAGACGGCGTTCGCCGCCGAGCGAGTGCTCGGCAACGTCATCTCGTCCGGGGTCAAGGTCCTGGTGCTCGCGGTCATCGTCGGCATCGGATCGACGCTGTTTGGGCAGTTCACCTCTGGCTTCGGAGGCAACCAGCCGACGGTCGAGGATGCGATGGCGCTGGTCCTTGCGGCATTGTCGCTGCTGGGGCTCGGGATTTTCGGTCCCGGAATTGCCAACGGCATCGTTTCCGGCGGTCCGCAGCTTGGTGCTGGGGCCGCCGCCGGTACGGGCCTCGCCGCAGGAGGAGTGGTTGCCGCCGCAGCCGGACTTGCTGCAGGTGGAGTTGGACTTGCGGGTGGCGCCATCGGCACTGCGGCAAGAGGCGGGGCTGCCATCGCGAGCGGAACCTCTAGTGCTTTTCGCGCGGGAGGTCTGGCCGGTGTTGCGCAAGCCGGCGCCTCTGCCGCTGCAAGTCCTTTGCGTTTCCTCGCTGCTCGCCTTGGCGCAAGCGGCGGCGCGGCTAGCGATGTGCGTAACGAGGATGCGTCAGGCACAACATCTGAGAGCGTGCCCGCCTGGGCGCGCCGCGCAAAGCGCGCACAGGCCATTCACCAGGGCGCGACAGCCGCGACAAATGCGGTTCGTGCCGGCGATCACGGAAGTGGTGGCGCATCGGTCGATCTCAGGGAGAAAGACTAACGATGGCAGCGACCTCTTCCATCCTTTCCGGCCGGCGGCACTCAAGGCGGCACGTTTAGTTTCAGGGAGATCACTTCATGTTCAAACGATCGGCCGTTCACTATGGCCGTACGCCCGCGCCGGTCACGCCCTATCAGAGGGCAGCCCAAGTGTGGGACGACCGCATTGGCTCGGCGCGGGTGCAGGCCAGAAATTGGCGACTGATGGCATTTGGATGTCTGTTCTTGTCCGCAGGATTTGCCGGTGCCCTCGTTTGGCAGTCCGCACAGGGCACGATTACGCCCTGGGTCGTTGAAGTTGATCGTCTCGGCGAGGCAAGAACCGTCGCGCCGGCCAATGCTGCCTACCAGGTGAGCGATCCGCAGATTGCCTTTCATTTGGCGCGTTTCATCGAGTATGTGCGCGGTCTTCCGCTGGATGCCATCGTACTGCGCCAGGATTGGCTGCGTGCGTATGACTTCACCACCGACCGTGGTGCTGGCGCGCTGAATGACTATGCCCGCAACAATGATCCCTTCGCCAAGGTCGGGAAAACGCAAGTTGCCGTCGAAGTCTCGAGCGTCATACGAGCCTCGCTGGACAGCTTCCGCTTGACCTGGACCGAGCGGCACTACGACAACGGGCAGTTGGCGGCGACCGAGCGCTGGAGCGCGATCCTCACCATCATCATTGAACCGCCCCGCGATATCGAGCGGCTGCGCAAGAATCCCCTCGGCATTTACGTCAACGCGATCAACTGGTCGAAGGAGTTCGGATCGTGATGCCTCAAGTTCTCGTACCGACACTCCAGTGCGTCCGACAAGCCGCCCTGTCCGTGCTCCTGCTTAGCCTATGTATCCTTGGTGGCTGCACCACGTTCAAGCCGCCGCAGATCAGCTACGATGAGGAGATCCCGCCGGCTCCCGATCTGCCGGCACTGGGCGATGACCGTCCAAAACCGCTTCACGTCCCGCCGGCCTGGACGCCGGCGCGCGGCGGCAAGAAGGCTGAAGCCAAGGAACCGGTCGAGCGGATCGAGACTGCCAATGATGCTGCGCGGGTCGAACCTCGCAAGGCCGGGTATTTCAATGCGGTGCAAGTGTTTCCCTATAGTCCGGGCGCGCTTTACCAGATCTATGCAGCGCCCGGACAGATCACCGACATTGCGCTCGAGCCGGGTGAACAGCTGATCGGCTCAGGTCCGGTGGCCGCCGGCGATACCGTGCGTTGGGTGGTGGGTGATACCGAAAGTGGCGGCGGCGATACGCGTCGCGTCCACATCATGGTCAAGCCAACGCGCGCCGCGATCACGACCAATCTCGTCGTCAACACTGACCGCCGCACCTATCTGATCGAGCTCCGCTCTCGCGAAAAGCCCTACATGCCTTCGGTTGCCTGGTTTTATCCCAAAGCTCGAATCGCTCCTGGTCAAACTGTGGCTGCCACGCCGTACATTCCGAATCCGGCCGAGCGCCGCTATCGCTATACGATTGGCGGAGACAACCCGCCCTGGCGGCCGGTCAACGCCTATGACGATGGGCGCAAGGTCTACATCGAATTCTCCCTAGGGATCACTCAGGGTGAGATGCCCCCGTTATTCGTCGTTGGACCGGACGGCAAGAGCGAGATCGTCAACTACCGTGTCTACGGTAATGTCCTCATCGTCGATCGGCTGTTCGCGGCGGCCGAATTGCGGCTGGGCGGTGAGGGCCAGCAGAAAGTCCGTATCGCAAGAAGCGACGGGAGGCCGCTATGAGCGATACTGGAGGAGATCAGGCCGCTCGCGAGCCGGCCCGAGCGAATACACAAGAGAACATCGCGCAATCATTGCGGCTGCGACCTGAACGGCCGCGAGTAACGCGCCTCTCCCGCAAGGCGCTCCTTGTTGGCATCGCTTTGGCTCTGGCGGCTATCTCCGGTGCGGCCTTTTGGGCTTTGCAGAGAACTGAAAAGCGCAACCCCACCTCTGAAGAGCTCTATTCGACCGACCACCATAACGTTGCCGACCAACTTTCGACCCTGCCAAAGGACTACGCAGGAATACCTCACGACGTGCCGCGGCTCGGACCACCCTTGCCCGGCGATCTCGGTCGACCGATCCTCGCGGCTCAAAACTCAGCGCAATCTGGCTCGCTTGCGGCCGACGCCGAGCAGCAGCGCCTCAATCAGGAAACTGAGGCCGCGCGCACCAGCAAGGTCTTCGCCTCGACCAACGTTCGCCCGCCGGCCGCAACAACTTCCTCCGGCGAGACGTTAGGCAGCACGACGACGTCTTCCGATGAAGCCTTCGCGCAGAACGGACAGGATCGCAAGCTTGCGTTCGTCAATGCGGCAGTAGATCGCCGAATGACGAGCCCAGATCGCCTGGTGAAGCCGGCATCTCCCTTCGTGGTCCAGGCAGGCACCGTCATTCCGGCTGCTCTCATCACCGGGATCAGGTCCGATCTGCCCGGCCAGATCACGGCACAGGTGACCGAGAACGTCTTCGACACTCCAACGGGTCGGGCGCGCCTGATCCCCCAGGGCGCGCGCCTGATCGGGACCTACGACAGCCAAGTCGCGTTCGGGCAGTCGCGCGTGCTTCTTGTATGGACGCGCCTGATCATGCCCAATGGACGTTCCATCGTGCTCGAGCGACAGGCGGGAGCGGACGTAGCCGGATACGCTGGCCTCGAGGACGAGGTCGACAACCATTGGAGGGAGCTCTTGGGCGCAGCGGCACTATCGACACTACTCGCCGTTGGGACAGAGGTGAACTCTGGGGCAGACGCCAGTAGCTCCAACAGTGACATCATTGCGGCGCTACGTCGTGGCGCAGGGGATTCCCTCAATCAGGCCGGACAACAGGTGGTCCGGCGTAACCTCAATATTCAGCCGACTTTGACCATCCGGCCGGGATTTCCGGTGAGGGTCATCGTCAATCGGGATCTCGTGCTCGAACCATACAGAGGACGAAATGACCAGACTAAAGATTGGAGCGATTGCAGATGACAAGCCTGTTCGGATCGCCATCGACTTGCCTGGTGCCGTGCATCGGGATCTGATTTTATATGCTGAGATCCTCTCGCGTGAAACCGGCCTGAAGATCAGCGACCCGAACAAACTAGTAGCGCCGATGGTGGCGCGCTTCATGGCGACGGACCGGGCCTTTGCAAAAGCGCGAAAGCGGCGTCACACCGTGGACGGCGGAGGATAGCGATCGGCCAGCAATTTGAGGAAGTTCGCCATGGCTGGATTGTCGTTGTCATGGCGCCAGACCGCGGAAAAGCCGATGCGGCAAGGTCCTATGCCGTCGCGCAATTCCCGATAGACCAAACCAGAAACATTGGCGTCCACGTCGGATTCCAGCACGAGGCTGATGCCGAAGCCCATACTGACGAGATTCCTGATTTCTCCGCGGCTGACATCGCGATACTCGATCCACGGCCCCTCTGTCGAGGGGATGAGCTTTGCATTCAGCAATGCTTCGAGGTCGTGCCCCGCATCGTATTGGCTCGTCAAGATCACCTGGTTCTTCAAGTCGACCCATGAGATGCCATCCTGCAGAGCCAGGGGATGATCGTGAGGGAGAGCAACAAAGACTCGCTCGCTCCAGAGGGCAGCGTTTCTGCTGCCGATACCGATTGGATCTCCTGCTGCGACATAAAGGTCAACCATGCCATTGCGGAGCGCGGTGACCAATCCTGTTCTGGATCGCTCGACCGCTCCGAGCTCGACCTTAGGAAATCGGGATTTGAACTCGAGAAGTATTGCACGTAAATGATCAGCGGTAAGCGACGTGCAGAATCCGATGACCAGGCGGCCGCATTCCCCGCGGCCGGCCGTCTTCGTCCTCGCGACGAGCGTATCCATCTGTTCGAGGATGGAGCGGGCCGTTCGCAGAACATGGTGTCCGGCCGGTGTGGCCCTCACTCCGACGGTCGACCGCTCGAAAATGGTTACTCCAAGCGAATGTTCCAGGAGCCGTATAGAGCGACTGAGCGTTGATTGCGTGATTGAAAGACTGTCGGCGGCTCGACGAAAGCTTCCATAGTCCGCTGCAGCAACTGCCAACTGAAGTTGACCGAGATCCAGTTTAAGGCGTCGAATTCCTGCCGTTAGGCCGGCAAAGCTTGCGTGTCGCGTCATTGCAGCACCGCGGAAATCCGGAAAATTGAACTAAGTTGGCTGAGTAGACAATTGCACCTATTTGCAATTGTGAATGGCAATCACCGACCGGTGAGATCATCATCAGGAGGACGAAAGGCTTCGTCGCGCGCTTGCCTCATGATGTGTGGTGATCCGCGTAGACGGTCAGTCCACGTCGACATAACCATTTCTCGGCTTCCAACTCACGAGCTCGCTGTGGTGATCACATGCACCGATGACGCTCCGTCTTCCGGCGATACCCATGCGTGGCTCACGATCTTCTGAGGGGCAATGTGAAAGGCGTGCGAGCCGCGAGGACTTTGCTCTCGGTCAACGCGATGCTCTTGGGTGTGGGAGATACGAAAATGACTTGGCGAGTTTAAATTGATCGCAAGGACTGGGTGCTCAGGCGGTCTCCAACAAAATCGGTGTCCGGAGAACCGGCCCGGAAAGACCGCCAGAGTTGCGTGCGTTCTGAAGAGCCTCCGCAGAAATCTCGAGATGTCTTGCCACGGCGAGGCTGTCTCTGATGTTACAGAGAGCGGCGATGCGGGGAGGGGCCAGCCCGCGCGTTTCAGCATTCTCTCCATCCGAACGTCGGTAACCCTGACGATGTTGTTCAGTTGTCTGGACAGTCCGAATTCGATCATCCCCGCGAAAAGCTCGTAACTCGTCTTGGCCAGCCCGTGCTCGCCTTTCGGAGCATGGGGAGAAGCATCAATTGCGAACCGGCTGCTCTCCCAGACCAACGGGTTTGCTGGAGCAGGGGGCCGCCCAAGAACCATGGGGAACGTATCGCGCGCCATCGTCGGCCCCATGGTCGGCAAGAGGCGAACCGAACCTTCCACATGGCCTTCGAGAGACGTTTGGACCAGGTGGGCCGGATGCAGCCCATCGATTTCCATATCGCCGCAGCTCTGAGCACTCCACTCCAAACGTTGCTTAAAAACGCGATAGCGCAACTTATGCATGGATGCTAAAGTGCAGGAAAACGCGTTGTGCGATGTCTCCGTGAAAAGCTGGATCATGTCCCCTCCCAAAGGAGGTCAGACTCTGGAGGAGTTGCCCGCCAACATCATCCCCCATAACTATGCGGGGTCAGAGTCTTAATCTTGCCTATCTCGTTTGGCAGCGGCCAATCGCATGACGGCCTGAACGACTTTACGAACTCCCAGCTTGTCTCTCGCGCTCCTTAAGTAATCAGCCACGGTATAGTGGGATATGCCGAGGATCTGTCCAATTTCCCAAACGCTTTTGCCCTCTGCGACCCACTCCAAACATTCGACCTCGCGGGGAGACAGTACGATTCCGTCGACCGTCAGTTGATGCAAGAGCTTGCGGCGCACCTGCGAATGGAAGCATCTCGCCATCAGCTGAAGGACAGGGGCATTCAGATCGATGCACTTCTCGAACTGCGGACGCCTTTGGTCAGCGGCAAAGGTCAGAGCAGCAACTGAGCCGTCTTCATCGTGAATTGGGACGGTAAAACCAAGCCGAATTCCGAATTCGCTAGCTTCTTCGAGAAATCTTCGTTGCGTCGGAGAGATTGGTCTCGAAGGCATCTAAACCCCATTGAAATGGTTCAGTATTCTGCAACGAGCGCGTGGTAATCGGGTCCAGACGTTCGTAGTGGCTGCGCACATAATGCGCGACCCAGTTGTTCGGATACGTCGATATTATCAATGGCTTTTTGCCAGCCCGCTGCGGCATTGCAAGATACGCGAAGCAAGACAGATCAAGCTCGCTTGCGGTGATTGCCATCGCCTCTGCAAAGTCATCCGCATTTCGGCCCTCGAGAGAAGATCAATGTATCTTTGAAAGATGCGATGCATGGTGATGGGCGAGATAACAGTTTTGTAGGACCGAAGAGTCCGGAACGTTCGTGACCAGATGCGCGGTCGATGGATCGTCCCGGCGAGCGGGAGATCATTCTTGGGCGGTCCAATACTGTCTTGTATTCTCTTGCGATCCTTCGCATTGGCGCAATATCGGCGCAATTACCACTTTGCCCGAGGCCAAGGAATCGTGCGGTATAGTTTCGCGCTCGGGTTCAGTTTTTTAGTATAGCTGTTATTCCGACTTGTTCCAATGATGGTGATCTATTCTGCGTTGTTGCGCTTAATTTGTTGAACTCCGGCCCTGAGATGCGCTGAGGCTATTGTCAATGCCCCAATGGGAGCTCATCGTCCGTCGAAATGCAGCTTGGCGGTATCGATCAGGGGGTAGATCGCCGCCGCACTCCTGGCCGCCGTCATTTGAGCCAGCGAAGGTCCAATTTCTTCGGCCCACGGCGACCGCGCGTGGCTCGTGCTCGGCAGCATTGTTCGATATGCAAGGCCTTCCTCATCAAGGAAGCGGGTAAATGCGTCCCAGCGGCTGAGGCAGTGATCGATTGCCTTGGCCGTAACGTTGCTCCTGGAGAGCTTGGCGCGCTGCTCGCGCAACCACGCCTCCAACTCGACGATCAGAGGGCGGCTACGCTCCTGGCGCACACCCGCAAACGCTGCTGCGCAGTAAGACCGTCTTGATCTCGCGCTCGCCGGCAGAGACATCAGGGTTGCCGCCGCGGCGGCCACCAGGTCCGCAAGCGTCGATACGTCGAGCTCGATGGCTTCACGCTGGTAGACGTCGCTCTGACGATTAAGCGGCAGGTACAGGCCGTCCAGCGGCTTGGCCCTACACGCCCGCGCGCAATCGGATGCGAGGGAGCCGGCGGCTTGGTGATCGCTTCGCGCTTGCCACCCTGAGCCAGATGGGCACTTCGAGTAGTTGCCGCTGATGTTGCGGGTCCCGCTTTCTTGCGTCGCAAGCGGGCTTTCGGGATCCTTATTCTGCGCCGGACTATCATCCATTTGATGTCTAGTCAGCTGCAAGCCCACGAGGTGCTTAAGAGGCTCATTGGGGGCGCGTCCTCATTATCATAAAGGAGCCATAATATATAATTGCGGCAGAGCTAGCCGCTTCAATCGCAGGTGAACCAAGTGTCGCGGCCGCGATCCTTATTTCACCAATATAACTAGGCACGAAGACAGCGACAGCGCGCTAGCCTCGGCTGCTGCGCGGGGGTCTGAAATTCAAAGGCACACCGTTAGACGAACATAGGCGATTTGCTGCGTGCCAACGGTCTCTCGTGCGCAAAATCGGCCTTCTTGGTTGCGATCCCCACGATTTTCCTCAATCAAAGCATGATAACCCGATCAAGAATTCAAGTGAAAGAGGATCGATGAAGGTCTTAGTGCCGGTAAAGCGGGTGGTCGATTACAACGTCAAGGTC
>NZ_JBANBA010000079.1:0-45186 GCF_059803475.1 Bradyrhizobium sp. UFLA05-89
GGAGATGTCGCAGCCCGGCCGAACAAGGAGATGGCCAATAACGAAAGCGCTTGACACCAATCGCCCCATACAAGTCCTCTGGCGCAAAGCGGACCTTCTGCGGGATGCGCACGTCTGCGATGGGGCCAGAACCGGACAGGAAGTCGAAAGCGACCACGGCATCTCGAAGCTATTGCCAGCTTCCGGCAGCCCCATGCACGAAGGAGGCTTCTTCCAACGTTCCCCTGCTCATTCCTGCTTGGAAGATTTGACTTCCAGAAACGACCCGAATGTCATTGTGTTGCTTCAATGAACCATTTTGGGTGATGGTCTTTGAAATAGCATTTGGTCCGGTGACACCAAAGACCGGCGGATAAACTGATTTTCCCAGCAGCTTGGCTGCTACTTGCTTTGCAAATCGGCCCGCTTGCGCAGTCGGCGACTGCACGGCTCGAACGTTCTGGGTAATTCCATTGAGGATATCTGTCCAAACGGGATGCTTCGGCTCGCTCGCAAATAGGCAGTTGTGCACACTGTTCGTGATCGAGCGATCGTTGGGCCAGGTCCATTCCCGCTCGACAAAAATGACTCCCGCGTCAAATTCAAATCTCTTTCTGAACAGAACGTCAGTGTCGCAGTAAACTCCACCACAGTGATCCATCAAGAGGTATCGGACAGTGTCGACAACCCAAATGAATTTGGGCATCTGGGAGATCGTACTCTCATAATACTCAGGATAGTTTTTCTTGATGAATTGCACGATGTCATCGTCGTCGTGGATCAGTATTTTGTAGTCTGGATAGAGGGCTCTTATGACATCGACATTGCCCTGCGCAGTCGAAGACAGTTTCTTACTCTTGCTTGTGAGGTGGAATATTTTAGGGATCATGCCTTGCCCTGTACCAATCGTTCGCGGCTCTTCTGCACGTTTTCCGATCACATAAGCTACCTACAAGCTATCTTCGTTCCCTGGCACTGCCGATGGCCGTCCCTTTGCTGCGGCTGTTTCGTAATTTCAAGCGAACGCAATCTCGATATCGGGCGCAGATGGATTGTTTGGGGCGTCGAGAGCAGAGGGGAGACTTTCGACTTTAGCCCCGCCCACGCTGTTTTTGGACAGCGTTAGCTCAATAACGAGGGGCGTGCCCTCGCTGATCGGAGACCAATTGTTGGCGTGGACATGCAGCAGACTGAACTTCAATTCGTTCACAAAACTCACAATCCGATCAAGATGAAGATCAACCTCGTGGAACTCGATGACGACGCTGGAAATCCGAGCCCGATTGCGCACGATTGAATCGAGACACCTGTATTCACTCCCTTCAATGTCCATTTTCACGAAGACATTCGAAGCCGTAACCCGCGCAAAGACGTCGTCGAGCGTACAATGTATTCCTCCAATCGGAAGGCCAACATACTTCGCGACATGCCGTCTTCGCCCTTTGAAAAACAGCCGGAACGCTCGCAATTTCCACAGAAGCCCTAATGCCAGTTTCGGCTTAAGGTCGAAGAACGCCCTAACCGCCCTTTTCATAAAGAGCTTCGGGTTGGTGGAGGCATCGTATGCGTCCAAAGGAACATCATTGATATTCACAAAATCGCTCTCGAATCTCCAATCGCAATTGACGCCAAACGACAAAAGGAAATCGGAGCGAGCAACATCTGAGCGAGACACCAGATATCCGCCGTCGCCCTTGCCCCCCAATCTAACGAGATCTTGGCAGGCCACGGGCTGCAACGTTGCAGGCAATCTAGCTTTCATGGAAAACCTCTGTAGCTGAAGGCACACTCATTCGCCCAGTCGCTACTGCCACCACTTCGCGGCGGAAATATTTCTCGACTGCGTGGCTCATCAGGCGCGACTCGCGCATCGCTTCATCTTCTGTCTCAATACGGAACTAGATCTTACCCCTCGCGGTGTGGGTGCCTGACGAGCGCCATGAGACCACACTATACCAATCGTTCGCGGCTCTCCTGCACGTTTTCCGATCACACAAGCTGCCTACAACGATCTTCGTTCCCTAGCGCTGCCGCGAATGAGGATGGAAGGAACAGTTCGGAAACGATGCTCACATAGACCGGCAATGGGTCAAACTGCGACGTGCGAGAGAGGGCGCTTCTGGCGCAAAGGGAACATTGGCGACGGTAGCCAGACAAAACTGACACACGGCGCACAAACTCGTGAGCGGGCCCCCGCCACGCGGTTCGCGTCACTGAATTCGTGCCCGCATCTCGCTTGGCGCCAGAATGAATTCACCGCATCGCCGGATTTAGGTCGCATTGCGACCTAGGTCGCGGCCAAAGCTCGTGCGGGTGGGGGCGCAACACCGGGGTTTTTCATGTCCGGTCATTTGCGATTTTGCTTCGCCGCTTTTGCGCTTCTTGCTGGTCTCTCGACGTCGCCTGCGTCTTCGAACCCTTTCGCCGGCTTATTCGAAGTCGCCCCCACAACAGCCCCTGCGCCCACCCCCGCGGAAGAGGAGTGCTTGCTGCGGCCCGGCAAGTCGGTCGCCGAGGGGCAGCACTGGGTCTATCGGTTGGAGGGCCGCCGCAAATGCTGGTTCCAGGCTGCCGAAGGGAGCGCGACGGTGAAGAAGGCGGTTCAGCACCGCGACCCCAAACATCGTGCCACCGCTCCCGAGGAGAAAGAGATTGTGGCGCGCAAGCGGCAGGCGGCGGTGGATGCGCGTGCGGAGCTGCAGCGCTCTGCACCGCTGGATACGTCTCGCCCGAGCCCGTCCGTGCCCGCGCAGGTCGCAGATGCCGGTCCCGTCCTTGCTGCCGAGATCGCGCCCCCCGCGTCGCCGGTGCGAGCTCCCAACCGCGAGGACGACCAGCTCACGCCCGACCACATCACGCCGGGTCAGGTCGACGTGGAGGCGCTTCTGGCGGCCGCGCCGGCCGCCGGGGAGGTGATTGCCGCCTCTGCGCCTTCGGCGACGCCGGTCGCCTTTCCCGCGACAGAGGTGGGCGGTGACGGGCAGGGCTGGACCTGGCTTGGCATGCTGCTGATGGCGCTGGGGCTCGTCTCCATCTTAAGCGCGAGCCGCACTTTTCGGTGGACCGTGCTTTTGCACCAGTTGAGGTGATCTTTCGATTGCCAGAGGCTGCCGCTTGTCAAAACGCGACCTGGGGGGATGTGGAGGCAAGCGGCCATGCGGCCTGAACCGCACGTCTCGGATTGGCTCCGGCGGCGAGCCGAACTGCCGAGACGACCTTTGATTTAGGTCAAGCTTTCCGAACAAGAGTCAGGGCCCTAGGTTGGCAAGACGAGCCGTTGTCGTGCGCACACACTGACGGGTGTTCAGATGATCACGATTCCAGAACTGTTGGCGCAGACTTTATCATCGTTCCTGACCTCTGATACGCGAGATAGGTTTGGTTCCTCGCATGCCCGCCTGACCGAAGTGCTTCCGTTTGCAGCCAGACTTACGTTGGAATGCATCGGCAACAGCGACGCCCTTTATCACGACATTGAACATACTATGCTTGTTACTCTTGCGGGGCACGATATCCTAATGGGACGAATGTTGTTGCTGCCGACAACAGCCGTAGACTACGCAAGTTTCATCCTGGCGTGCCTCACCCACGATATCGGCTACGTGCGCGGGATCGTTCAAGGAGATAGCGAAGACTCCTATGTCGCAGATCTGACCGGCCGTACAATTCGTCTCCCAAGAGGGGCGTCGGACGCCTCGCTCGGACCCTATCATGTGGACCGCTCAAAGCTGTTCGCCTCCGAGCGCTTCGATGGTATCGACGAGGTCGATGCGAGCCGAATTGCCCGAGCCATAGAATTCACGCGCTTTCCTTACACGGATTCTTCAAACGACGAACTGATCGAAGAGGAAGGTATGCTCCTGCGCGCTGCTGATCTTATCGGTCAGCTTGGCGATCCCAACTATCTGAGAAAATCAAATGCGCTGTTCTACGAGTTTGAGGAAGTCGGGTTGAACAAGAAGCTCGGCTACGAAACGCCTGCCGATGTCGTCTACAAGTACCCGCAGTTCTATTGGAACAATGTCGCCCCGCAGATTCAGAGCGCCATACGCTATCTCAATATCACCTCGAGCGGACGGCAATGGATAGCGAATCTCTATAGCAACGTTTTCCGAGCTGAACGTGAACCCGGCTTATCCGGGCCGCAGCCGTGACTGCGCTATCATCCAGATTTTAGGAAGCTAGGTCTTTCGGGCAAGACTGTTGGTACGTTCGCGCGCATTGTCTGCGTCGCGTCCAAGCACTTCTGCATGGGTCTGCGTGGCCGAACGTCGACCTTGCCGGGAGGGCAGGTCTTGGCGCACGGCGGGCATTGGTCGACGCCCGTGGCAAAGGTAGCACGGCTCCGCCTCACACGCAGGCGTTGATGGAACCGAAAGCTCGGCCCGCGTTGTTCGCCGGCCGGACCAATTCGTCCCGCGATGTGGGCGACAGAGAAGCCCTCGTATACGTAAGTATAGTCGTCACAAGGCATATTCCTGAAGGATCATTGGCCACTGCGAGGCCAGGTTCGACCCGCCGTGCGTCTTTAGCGATCGCCGGGGCTATCTGCCGCTCCGGGACGATGGACAGCCCCGCTATCCGATGCGAGAAAGAAATAAGTCGATCTGATCCATCGCTCTTCAAGAGTCGATTATGCAAGATCCGGTTCAAGTGCCGTCGGTCGCGCTCGATTCGAATGAGCGCAAGCGCTCCGAGGAGGCGCTGCGCGAGAGCGAGGAGCGCTTTCGCACATTGGTGCAATTCTCCTTCGATGTGTACTGGGAAACCGACTCGCAGCATCGCTTCATCCGCCAGGAGTTCGCCGAGACGCTTGCCGAGCCGCCGGTCGCCGAGATCGGCAGGACGCGGTGGGAGGTGCCATCCCTGGAGCCTGATGCAGAGGGCTGGCGCAAGCATCGGGAGATGCTCGATGCCCACCTCCCGTTCCGCGATTTCGAGCACGCGCGGCCGACGCCCGATGGCGGCAAGCGCTACGTGTCCGTCTCCGGGCTGCCCGTCTTTGACGAGACGGGGGGCTTTATCGGCTACCGCGGAGTGGGGCGCCACATCACGGAGCGCAAGCGCGCCGAACAGGCGCTGATCGAAAGCGAGGCCCGTTTCCGTACCTTCGTGGACCACGCGACCGACACGTTCATGCTCCACTGTGAAGACGGTCGCGTGCTCGACGTGAACCGACATGCTTGCGATAGCCTGGGTTACAGCCGGGGCGAACTGGTGGGGGTAACTGCGTCCTTCTTCGATCTGGAGCTGGATGAAGCGACCTGGCGGATCAACCGCGACCGCCTCAAGGCCGGCGGCATCGCTACGCTGGAGAGTCGCTATCGCCGAAAGGACGGCACCGTGTTTCCCGTCGAAGTTCGCATGCGTGAATTTTGCGAAGGCGGTCGGCGACGGATCATTTGTCTGAGCCGCGACATCACCGAACGCAAGCGAGCCGCCGAGACGTTCCGCGAGATGCAGGCGGAACTGACGCACGCCAATCGCGCGGCGGCGATGGGCCAGGTCACGGCTTCGGTGACACACGAATTAAGCCAGCCGATCACCGCGATGCTCTGCAACGCGGAAGCCGCATTGAACTGGCTGGGATCTCAATCCCCGAATTTCGAGAAGGCACGGCAGGCGCTCGCATCCATTGTCGCAGACGCCAAGCGGGGCGGCGAGATCATCGGTTGGATCCGTTCGCTGATCAAGAAGACGCCGGCGCCGAAAGAGACCATCGACGTCAATGGCGCGATCCTGGACGTGATCACCATAGCCCGGAGCGAGCTGCTCAAGCATGGTGTCTTGATCCAGACGGACCTTGCCCCTGGCTTGCCGCTCGCGGAGGGCTATCGCGTCCAGCTGCAACAGGTTGTTCTCAATCTAATCCTGAATGCGATCGAGGCGATGAATTGCATCGACGTGGGCGGACGGGAGCTCCGGATCAGCACGGCCGCAGATGCCTCAAATCGCGTTGTCGTCTCCGTGCGGGACAACGGCCCCGGACTTGACCTGGCCATGGTCGACCGCCTGTTCGAGCCCTTCTACACCACCAAGCCGGGCGGCACCGGCATGGGCCTGTCGATCTGCCAATCGATCATCGAGGCGCACGGAGGACGACTTTGGACCGGCGCGAATGAACCACGGGGCGCCGTGTTTCAGTTCAATCTGCCTTCGCAACACGGGTGATACGCGACATTTGCCAGTGATCTCGAAACACGCTGCGAGCGTCGCCTGGATGCCGCAGCGTGCGCGGCCGCAAATCCGTAGCATCGTGGGTGTCGAGAACGCCACCTGATAGAGAGGGTGGATCGCCAGCGATGACGCGCTCGTGCCGACGCCGATCGCGGCTGCCCCCCCATCCCAGCGCGTCGTGCTGCAAGCCGAGAAAGACAGTTCTTCGATCAGGTCGGAAGCATTTTTTCCGGGACATTCGCCGGTGATTTCGGCAAAGATTGTCCCTTGCGAAAGCCTCGAGATCATCGACCTGCCGTGGACCATAACCCCAATGACGACCGACAAGTCGAGGACGAACGTCGCGGCCTATTGGGGCTCGCGGCGATGGCCCTCGTCATAGGAGCGGCCACTGGATGTGTTGGGGCTATTTTCCGGCTTCTGCTCGCGCATGCCGATCGTCTGCGCGATGAGATGATCGCCTGGGCCTATGGCCAAGGGATCTGGGGATTTTTGATCGTCGTCGGCGCGTCCGCTCTCGCAACCCTGGTTGCCGCGTGGATGGTGAGGCAGTTCTCGCCACACGCTTCGGGCAGCGGCATTCCGCATGTCGAAGCCGTCCTGCACGAAGAGATTCCGCCGGCTCGGTTTGGTCTGGTGCCGGTGAAATTTGTCGGGGGGATACTGGCGATCGGCTCCGGGCTGGCACTGGGCCGCGAGGGGCCGACCGTACAGATGGGCGCTGGCATCGCGGTTTTCGCTGCGCGAGTCTGCCGGCTCTGCTGGGCGGACTCCCGCGTGCTGCTGGCGGCCGGCGCTGGCGCCGGCCTTGCAACGGCCTTTAATGCACCGATTGCCGGGCTCGTGTTCGTGCTGGAGGAGTTGGTGCAGAGGATCGAACACCGTGTTGCCATCGCCGCACTTGCAGCGCTGGCAACGGCGATCCCGGTCGCAAGGCTGCTTCTCGGTGATGCGCCCGACTTCCAGATCGGGCCGCTGGGCTACCCCAGCCCAGAGTCCGCCCCGCTGTTCTTTACCTTGGGTGGCGTCGCGGGCCTGCTGGCCGTCGCATACAATCGCACGCTGCTCGCGACCATCGCAGTTCGGGACCAATTCGGACGGCTACCGATCGAGCTCCGCGCCGGATTGATTGGCGCAAGCGTGGGCCTATTGGCCTGGTTCGCGCCCGAGCTGGTCGGTGGCGGAGATCAGATCACGCAGCGCACGCTGATTGGCCACGAGAGCGTGGGGATCCTCGGCTTCGCATTCCTGATCCGGTTCGGGCTCAGTGCTCTCTCATACGCCGCCGGCACTCCCGGCGGACTGTTCGCACCCTTGCTCGTGCTGGGAGCTCAGTCTGGGCAGCTGTTCGGAGCGGCTTGCCGCTTTGCATTCCCAACGTTCGCCATCCAGCCGGAAGCATTTGCATTGGTGGGCATGGCCGCTTTCTTCACTGGCGTGGTGCGTGCGCCGGTGACAGGCATCGTTCTCGTCGCCGAAATGACCGGTAACGTGACAATGCTGCTGCCGATGCTGGGCGCCTGCTTCATGGCGATGTTGCTACCCATGCTGCTGGGCAATGCACCGATCTACGATTCCCTGCGTGAGCATACGCTGCGTTTGGAGCGGCAAATCAGACAGAGACGAGGGCTGAAGGCTGACCAGACGTCGACAAAGGCGTAGAGCACCCGATGCCCGCTGATTGCCCGGGTTCGAAGCCGTGATTGCGAGCCTTGGGGCTCACTTCGGAAACAGCCTGTCCCGGATGTAGCGCGACGTCGGTGTTAATCTGAGCCCTCGCGGCTTGCACCAGGCCGCCTTGTCGATCTCCTTCTTGTCTCCGATCTTCAGCCCGCCGGAAGCATTCTTCGTCAGGAAAATCGCATCGCT
Organism: Bradyrhizobium sp. UFLA05-89; assembly: GCF_059803475.1. Taxonomy (NCBI): domain Bacteria; kingdom Pseudomonadati; phylum Pseudomonadota; class Alphaproteobacteria; order Hyphomicrobiales; family Nitrobacteraceae; genus Bradyrhizobium; species Bradyrhizobium sp. UFLA05-89. The sequence goes on from NZ_JBANBA010000079.1 coordinate 8,026, forward strand.
CATCTTTCGTCCGGATCGGCGGTTTTTCCGCTTCACTTCTCTCCAGAGCTTCAAAGGGCCGGGCTTCAGGTTCGGCAATTCTTCCCTGATCTCGCGGCGTAGGCACTTCCTGTCACTCTCGCCTGCACGCCTGCGGCCGCCCGGAAACATCCAGCGCTTATCGCGCCGTCGTCTGACCAGGAGCACGCGCCCCTTCTTTGCCACAACGAGTTTCGAGGACTTTGCCATAATCCCTGCGAATCGATTTCATCAATGGGCAGCAGTCTAGACCAGTCGGATCGGCCTACAATAACGGGCGCTGCGTTTGCGGCCCTGTATTATCCCGGTATTGGCCTGGCCGGAGCGCGACCAAGTTTGCCCCTGCCGCTCTCGATACACCAGCAGCGCATCACGATCGTCCCCGAACTTCACTTCTCAAATCGGCCGGGACCCTCCATTGTGCCGGTCCGAAATGAATAGAAGTGGAACAGAACCAATGCCGGACAAGTTCTCGCGTCGCCAGTTTGCGAGGATCGCGGGGCTGTCCGCAGCGGGGATTGCGGCCCCCGGACAATCCGTCGAGGCGAAGCCGGGAGCGGCGCCACGCCCGGCGGGAGGCTTTCCGCCGGGCTTCCTCTGGGGCACTGCGACCTCGTCCTACCAGGTCGAGGGTGCCGTCACCGAAGATGGGCGAGGGGCCTCGATCTGGGACACGTTTACGCGGGTGGCTGGCAAGATCGAGGACGGAACCAATGGTGACCGGGCCAACGAGCACTACCATCGCTACAAGGACGACATCGCGCTGATCAAGGAGCTCGGCTGCAAGGCCTATCGCTTCTCGGTCGCATGGCCGCGGGTGTTTCCCGACGGCGACGGCAAGCCGAACCCGAAGGGGCTCGACTTCTATAATCGCCTGATCGACGAGCTCCTCAAGAACGGCATCGAGCCGTGGCTCACTCTCTATCATTGGGATCTGCCGCAATCGCTGCAAGATCGTTTCGGCGGCTGGCGCTCGGCCGAGACCTGCAAGGCGTTCGGGGACTACGCAGCCCATGTCGCGCGATACCTGACCGATCGCGTCAAGAACGTGTTCACTCTGAACGAGAGCGGCCGGTTCGTCTATTTCGGCTATGGCATCGGCATCGACGCGCCGGGGCTGACGCTGTCGCAAGCCGAGGTGAACCAGGTCAGGCACAACACCGCGCTGGCGCATGGTCTCGCGGTGCAGGCGGTTCGCAGCTCCGGCCGCCGCGGCACGAGGGTGGGGCCGGCGGAGAACATCGATGCCTGCATTCCCGCGATCGACACGCCGGAGAACGTCCGGGCCACCGAGATCGCGCTGCGCGAGCTGAACGCGAGCTATCTCAACGTGATCATGGAGGGCAAGTACACCGACGCCTTCCTGCAATTCGCGGGGCCCAACGCGCCGAAATACACCGATGCAGAGCTCAAGATCATCTCGTCACCGATCGACTTCCTTGGTCTCAACATCTATGCGCCGCAGCATTATGTCGTGGCCTCCGACAAGGGCGCCGGCTTCTCGCTGCTGCCGATCCCAAAATCGTTTCCGCACATGAATTCGGACTGGCTGCGTGTCGGCCCCGAGACAATCTACTGGGTACCGAAGTTAGCTGCGAAGATATGGAAGACGGGCGCGATCTATATCAGCGAGAACGGCGCCTCCGGCGACGACCAGGTCACGCCCGACGGCAAGATCTTCGACACCGACCGCATCATGTATTTGCGCAACTATCTCGCCCAGCTCGAGCGCGCGACGGCGGAGGGCGTGCCGGTCCGCGGCTATTTCCTGTGGAGCCTGATGGACAATTTCGAGTGGGTCTACGGGCTCAACAAGCGCTTCGGGCTCTACCACGTGAACTTCGACACCCAGGTCCGCACGCCAAAACTCAGCGCGAGCTTCTACCGCAACGTGATCGCAAAGAACGCAGCGGGGGTGTGAGGGGTCTTTGCCCAAGGCGGTCGCGTAGGCTCGGCCGCATGGTTCGAGCCGCGCCGCGAGCGGCGCTCCTCCGCATGAGGGTCCAGGATTTCGCCGCGATACCAGACCTCATCCTGAAGAGCCCGCCAAAGGTGCACGTCTCGAGGGATGGCGGCAAAGCGACTTTCTCACCGCATTGCCCGGCCATCGCTTGTTGCCTTCGATTTGTCTCGACGAATCAAATGGTTTCGCGGAACGGCCGTGTGTCGTCCGGCAGCCACGCTTCTACTTTGCATGGGCTTGTTTTTCAGCTTTTTGCAAAGAGGCGGCGCCGACCTGCGCATTGACTCCGCTCGCCCCCTGATTCAAAACCGCCGCAACAGCCAAGAACAAGAGGATAACGCCATGGTGGACGCGCTGATCATCGATGCCTGTCGGACGCCGCGCGGGGTGGGCAAGGCCGGCAAGGGGGCGCTGTCGGGCATTCATCCACAGCAACTGGGTGCGACCGTGCTGCGCGCGCTCGCCGATCGGACCGGCATCGACACCGCGGATGTCGACGACATCGTCTGGGGCTGTAGCGCGCAGGTCGCGACGCAAAGCGGAGACCTCGGGCGGATGTCGGCGCTCGATGCCGGCTATGACGTGCGCGCCAGCGCCGTCACGCTCGACCGCTTCTGCGGCTCCGGCATCACCAGCGTCAACATGGCGGCGGCTTCCATTATGTCCGGCGCAGAGGATCTCGTGATCGCTGGCGGCTGCGAGATGATGTCGATGGAGGGACGGCGCGGCGGCGGTCCGATGATGATGGATTCCGGCAATCTGCGCCTGCGCGCAAGGCATCCGCAGTCGCATCAGGGCGTCTGCGCGGATGCGATCGCAACCATGGAAGGCATCACGCGAAGGGATGTCGATGCGCTCGGGCTGGAGAGCCAGAAGCGCGCGGCGCATGCGATGGCCAATGGGCACTTCAAGAAGGGCCTGGTGCCGGTCTACCGCGAGGACGGCAGCCTCGCGCTCGATCACGAGGAGTATCCGCGGCCGCAGACCACGATGGAGGGACTTAGCAGCCTCAAGCCTGCATTTCCCGCGATTGCCGACTATGCGCTCGACGACAAGGGGACGACCTATCGCGGGCTGATCCTGCAACAATATCCAGATCTCAAAATCGACTTCGTGCACCACGCCGGCAACTCGTCCGGTGTCGTCGATGGCGCCGCCGCGATCCTGCTGGCCTCGCCGACCTATGCCAAGACGCATGGGCTGAAGCCTCGTGCCCGCGTGGTCGCGATGGCGAATATGGGGAACTCGCCGACCCTGATGCTGAACGCGCCGGTGCCGGCGACCCGCAAGGTGTTGGCCAAGGCCGGGCTTGGCATCGACGACATCGATCTGTTCGAGATCAACGAGGCCTTTGCAGTGGTTGCGGAAAAATACATCCGCGATCTCAAGCTCGACCGCGCCAAGGTCAACGTCAATGGCGGCTCGATCGCGCTCGGCCATCCCATCGGCGCCACCGGCTCGATCCTGATCGGCACCATCCTCGACGAGCTCGAGCGGCGGGACCTGAAGCGCGGCCTGGTCACCATGTGCGCCGCAGGCGGCATGGCGCCCGCGGTGATCATCGAGCGGGTTTAGCCTTCTTTTATAGGGTGAATCGCGCTCCTTCTTGCACAAAGAGGGCGGTCGTCGCTTGTCGAGAGCATGGAATCAGCTTTAGCAAGGGCGTCGCGGGCCTTTGAAATAAGGTAAAAAGCGCTGTTTTGGCTGCCACCTGCTCTGGAAGTGGCTAAAAAGCAGGGTTTTTTGTCACAGCGGGACAAAAAAGCCCGTATTTTCGCGACAAAACTGTGCAGAAGGCTATAGGCCTTCAACGGTTGGTCTAATATGCAACCGGCAACGAATCAGAGGAGACACGATGCCAACCCAACTGTCCAAATCGCAACTGATCGAAAAGATCGCGACTGCCACCGAGCTTTCCAAGCGCGACGTCAAGAACGTCATGGAGACCTTGACGGATGTCGGCCACAAGGAGCTCAAGAAGAACGGCCTTTTCCTGGTGCCGGGCTTCGCCAAGTTCGTGGTCATCAAGAAGCCCGCGACCAAGGCGCGCAAGGGCACCAACCCGTTCACGGGTGAAGAGATGATGTTCAAGGCCAAGCCGGCCCGGAAGATCGTCCGCGCACGGCCCGTGAAGGCCGCCAAGGACGCCGTGGCCTAACGGCTAAAAGCAAAGGCCCCCTCCACAAGAGGGGGCCTTTTGTTTTTTTAGGTGCCGCAGGGGCGAGGCGGAGGGGTCAGCCCCTGCGGTATCTGGCTTTGACCCGAACGGGCTGAAGCCGACCGCGCGACGCAGGGATCTGCTCCCGGAGCCGGCCGATCGTACGATCGAGCCATTGCCGCAACCGCTGCACCGTCCGTCTGGTCTTTGTTCTTTTCAACGCCATCGTCATCACCGTTCTCACTCCGCTGCCTCGACCTGTGCTTTGGCCGGGTCAAGCGCTTCGGCGACTGCCTCGTCGACCCGCTCGAGCCAGATGAATTCCAGGCTCTCGCGCGCGCTCTTCGGGATGTCGTCGAAATCCCGCTTGTTGCGCGCCGGTAGCATCACCCGCTTCAGGCCTGCCGCTGCGGCCGCCACGACCTTCTCCTTGATGCCGCCGACGGGGAGCACCAAGCCGCGCAAGGAAATCTCGCCGGTCATGGCGGTGTCGTTGCGCACGGTGCGGTTGGTCAGCAGCGAGGTCAGCGCCGTGAACATTGCAACGCCTGCGCTCGGGCCGTCCTTCGGGGTGGCGCCCGCCGGGACGTGAACATGGATGTCGCTCTTCTCGAACAGCGCCGGATCAATGCCGAGCTGGGTCGCGCGGCTCTTCACCAGCGTCAGCGCAGCCTGCACGCTCTCGCGCATGACGTCGCCGAGCTGGCCGGTCAGGATCAGGCTGCCCCTGCCGGGCACGCGCGTCGCCTCGATGAACAGGATGTCGCCGCCGACCGGCGTCCAGGCAAGCCCCGTGGCAACGCCGGGCACACTGGTGCGTAGCGCAATCTCGCCCTCGAAGCGTGGCTGGCCGAGCACGGTCGTGATGTCCTTCGGCGTGACCACGACCTTGGTCGCGGTGCCCTCGGCAATCTGCACCGCCGCATGCCGAAACACCTTTCCGATCTCGCGCTCCAGCCAGCGCACACCGGCCTCGCGCGTGTAGCCCTTGACGATCAGCTTCAACGCCTCCGGCTCGATCTCGGCCTGTTCTGTCGTCAGGCCATTGGCCTCGAGCTGACGCCGCACCAGATAGCGCGTGGCGATCTCGAGCTTCTCGTCCTCGGTGTAGCCGGCAAGACTGATCAGCTCCATGCGGTCGAGCAGCGGTCCCGGGATCGAGTCCAGCATGTTGGCAGTGGCGATGAAGACCACGCGCGAGAGGTCGAAGGGCACGCCGAGATAGTTGTCCCGGAACGTGCCGTTCTGCTCGGGATCGAGCACCTCCAGCATTGCGGCCGACGGATCGCCCTGCACGCCGCGGCCCATTTTGTCGATCTCGTCCAGCATCATCACGCAGTTCCGGCTACCTGCCTTCTTGATGCCTTGGATGATGTTGCCGGGCAGCGCGCCGATATAGGTGCGGCGGTGGCCGCGGATCTCGGCCTCGTCGTGCACGCCGCCGAGGCTGACGCGCACGAACGGGCGATCCATGGCGCGCGCGATGGACTGGCCGAGCGAGGTCTTGCCGACGCCGGGCGGGCCGACGAAGCACAGGATCGGCGCCTTGCCCTGTGGCGCGAGCTTGCGTACCGCGAGATACTCGATGATGCGGCTCTTGATCTTCTCCAGGCCATAGTGGTCTGCGTCGAGGATGCGGCGCGCCTCCGCGATGTCGATCGGCTTTTCCTCGGGCAGCGCCCAGGGCAGTTCGATCAGCCAGTCCAGATAAGTGCGGACCATGCCGGCTTCACCGGCCGCTTCCGGCATGCGCTCATAGCGGCGCAGCTCCTTCTTCGCATGCGCTTCTGCCTCCGGCGGCATTTTTGCTTTCGCGATGGCCTCGGTCAGCTCGGCGACTTCCGCCGCCTTGCCGTCGCCTTCGCCGAGCTGGCGTTGGATGGTCGCCATCTGCTCGCGCAGAATCGCCTCGCGCTGGCGCTCGTCGAAGGCCGCCTTGGTCTGCTGGCCGATTTCGTTGGAGATGCGCAAGACCTCCAGCCGCTCTGCGAGCCGCTTCGACACCTTGTTCATGCGGACCGAGAGATCGATCGTCTCAAGGACCTCCTGCTTGTCCTGTGGTTTGATGTCCATATAGGCGGTGGCGAGATCGGCCAGCGCGCCAGGCGCTGTCGTGCCCTGGAACATCGCCACGAGCTCTGGCGGCACCTGCGGTAGAAGCTGGATCGCCTCGATCGCCTGGCGCTGCAGGTTGAGAAAGCGCGCCTCGATCTCCGGCGAGGTCGTGCTCGGCTCCGGAATCTGCTGCACGCGCGCGGCCGGGAACGGCGTTCCCGGCAGGAAGTCGAGGATACGCGCGCGCTGCACGCCCTGGCAGACGATATGATGGGTCTCGTCAGGCGCGGTGATGTAGCGCACGATGTTGGCGATGGTTACGATCCGGTAGAGATCGTCCGGCGCGGGGTCGTCGATGTCGCCGTTGCGCTGGAGCACGATGCCGATCGGCCGCTGCTCGCGCAGCGCCTGCTGCGCGGCGGCAATCGACTTCGGCCGCGCGATCGCGATCGGCGCGATCACGCCGGGAAACAGCACCATGTTGCGGACGGGGATGACGATCAGCGCGTCGTCCGGAATCTTGGCGGCTTCGGTGGTCACAGTGGTTTCGGTCTGTTCGTTGGCCATGGTCGACCTCAGGCGGATTTGGCGAGGCGCAGCGCGACACAGCCGTCCATCACGAAGCGGCTGATGGCATAGCGTCCGACTGGCAGGGCAATGCGGCGCTCGAAACGCCCCTGTGGCAGCTCGAGCCGATGGATGCGGGCATTGCGCAGCTCCGGTGGCAGCGTGCGCCGGCCGGAGATGACGAGCACGCCGTCATGGATCACCGTTTCGACATTGTCGGGATCGACGCCGGGAAGGGCGACCAGGATCAGGAGCTCCCGATCGGTCTCCAGCACGTCGATCGGCGGCTCCCAGCAGGACTCCTGGCGACCGAACTGTTGGCGCAATCGCTCGCCGCGATTGAACTGCTCCAGGGCTTCGGAAAGCATCCAGTCGAGGGGGTTTTTAGGTTGCATGGCGCGGGCTCTGGAATTGGAAAGCCTGCATATGGTGCTGGTTCCGGGGAAATCCAGCACCAGCCTGCCAGGTTGACTGGGCGGCCAAGCGGCCTGTGCTGCCCGTTCAAATGCTCCGGCGCCGTTGCATCGCACACGGCGCCGTCTGTTGCCAATTTGCCTGGCCGCCGCGGGCAGCCTCTAGGCCGCCGCCCGGTACTGCTCTTCGGCTTCGAGGTTGATCACGGAGGTCGCAAGCTCGGTCAGCGTATGGTCGGTCGCTTCCTCTTCGTCCAGCGTCTGCTGGAGCAGGCGTGCCGCGTCCTGCATGCCGAGTTCCTCGGCCCAGGTGCGTAGCGTACCGTAGCGGGAGATCTCGTAGTGCTCGACGGCTTGCGCTGCCGCGAGCAGCCCCGCATCGAGAGCCGGCGCGCCCTTGAACTCCTTCATGATCTCCGCGCCTTCGTCCGCGATACCGTTGATGGCTTCGCAAGGTTTGCCGCGCGCGGGCTTGCCCAGCATCTTGAACACCTGGTCGAGGCGCTTCACCTGGCCTTGCGTCTCCTTGAGGTGTTTGTTGAAGGCGGCGGCGAGATCCTTTGAATGCGCTGCCTTCGCCATCTTCGGCAATGTCTTGATGATCTTGTTCTCGGCGAAATAGATATCCTTCAGCGTTTCGAGAAACAGGTCGTTCAGCGTCTTTGGCGTCGGGCGTGCGCGCCGCGCCTTCGATGTCCTCGTTGCTCGTTTCTTTGCTCGTTTGACCATGGATCCTCCTCTTGAGGTCGACGGGAAGGCGTCTGCTTCCTCAATCCTCAGGCGATCAAGACATGAGGCTGGCCCAAAGTTCCAATCGGCGCGACGAGGCGGCGATCCGCCAGGAGCATGCCGATCGCGCTGTTGCTCATGATCGACTCCTCTGGTTTTCAAGCTGGCGTTGGTGGGCTAAGTCGGTTCCGACAGTCATCGTTCTACGGGAGACGCTGCCGCGCATGCTCGATCTTGCCCTGTCGGCGTTTGTCACCCTGCTGCTGGTGGTCGATCCCGTCGGCCTCGTGCCGGCCTTCCTGGCCGCGACCGCCGGCATGCCGGAAGCGGTCAAGCGCACCGTCGCCTGGCGTGCGCCGCTGATCGCGGCTTCGATCCTGGTCGTGATCGCGCTGATCGGAAACTGGCTGTTGCGCCAACTCGGGATCGGCATCCCGGCGTTCCAGATCGCCGGCGGGCTGCTGCTGTTCGGCGTGTCCTACCGCATGATCTTCGGCGACCGGCCGCAGCGTGAGGCGCGCGAGGCCGACAAGGCGCTGTCCGAGCATGCCTCCGACGTTGCGGTGTTTCCGCTGGCGATCCCCATGATGGCCGGCCCCGGCGCGATCGCGACCACGCTGCTGCTCTCGGGCGACGCCGGCAACGCCGCCCGGCTCGGCATCAACATCGCGGTCATCCTCTTGGTCTGCCTGCTCTGCATGATCTCTTTTGCCGCCTCGACCCTGATCGCGCGCACGTTGGGGCGGACCGGCAACGCCGTGCTCTCGCGCCTGCTCGGCATCCTGCTTGCGGCCTATTCGGTGCAGTTCGTCCTGAACGGCATCGCCGCGGTCCGCGCCAGCCTGCCGTGAGATCAATGTGTTGATTTTGTTGCAATTTTCTTGCAGCTCCCGAGCCGGACATGCCATCGTCGGCTTTCTCTTGCGCAGCCTCATGGCTTTGACGTAACTCGGATCGATAAGAGCGCGGAACGCGCGCATCGCCAGGACGCCGATCCCGATGACAACACAGCGCATGGCCGGCGACGGCATGGCCGCAGAATAGAAGAGCCTCGCCGGTGTTCGCGCGGATCAGGCACATCGTCGATCGCAAGAGATCGCACAAGGGATCGAACAAGGCATCGAACCGGATGCTGGTCCGCATCCGCGCCCTCCTGCGCAGCAATGAATTCTACCTGATCCCGCTCGCGCTTCTGATCGGCATCGCCACCGGCGGCGTCGTGACGCTGATGGCCGAGATCGCGCAGATCGCCCACGTCCTGATCTTCGGCATTCCCGTCGACGTGCGGCTGTCCGCCAACGCCTATGTCAACCCGTGGGCGGCGCTGAGCGCGCCCGCCCTTGGTGGCTTGGCGCTCGGGATGATGGAATGGTCGCGGCGGCGGCTGAAGATCTCCAGTGCCGTCGACCCGATCGAGGCCAACGCGCTGCGGGGCGGCAATCTGTCCCTGCGCGACAGCGTGGTGGTCTCGAGCCAGACGCTGATCTCCAACGGCTGCGGCGCCTCCGTCGGCCTCGAGGCCGGCTATACCCAGATCGGCTCCGGCATCGCCTCGCTGCTCGGTCAGTTCTTCAACCTTCGACGCAACGATCTCCGCCTGATCGTCGGCTGCGGCGCCGCGGCTGCGATCGCCGCCGCCTTCGGCGCACCGATCACCGGCGCGTTCTATGCCTGCGAGCTGATCGTCGGCGTCTATGCGGTCGGCAGCGCCGCTCCGATCCTGGCAGCCTCGCTCGCCGGCGCGTTGACCGCGCAGTGGCTCGGCGGCGCGCCGTACTCGATCGAGATACCGAAGGTGAGCACGGTCGGCATTGAGCAATATCTGGCGCTGATCGGGCTCGCGCTCGTCACCGGCGGCGTGGGCATAGCCGTGATGCGCTCGTCCTCGACGTTCGAGCGCCTGTTCGCTTGGCTACCGGTCTGGCTGCGCCCGGTAATCGGCGGCCTCATCGTCGGCTCCTTCGCGGTCGCCACCCCGCAGGTGCTGGCGGCCGGCCACGGCGCGATGGTGCTCGATCTGTTTCACGACATGACGATCGGCCTGATCGCGCTGATCATCGCCCTGAAGCTGACAGCCTGTCTGATCTCGCTCGCATCGGGCTTCCGCGGCGGCCTATTCTTCGCCTCGCTGTTCGTCGGCAGCCTGATCGGAAAATTCTTCGCCGCCGTGCTCTTGCTGATCAGCCCCAGTTTCGCGATCGATCCGCTGGTTGCGATGCTCACTGGCATGGCGACGCTCGGGGTCGCCATCGTCGGCGGTCCCCTGACGATGTCGTTCCTGGTGCTGGAGATGACGCGCAATGTCGACGTCACTGCCGTGGTGCTGGCGGGCTGTATCGTGACCTCGATCTGCGTACGCTTCATGTTCGGCCATTCGTTCTCGACCTGGCGCCTGCATTTGCGCGGCGAGACCATCCGCAGTGCCAACGACGTCGGCTGGCTGCGAAACCTCACGGTCGAGCGGATGATGCGCAGCGACGTCGGCAAGGTGCCGTCCTCGACGACGATTGCCGCCACACGGCGCGAATTCGCACTGGGCTCGCGGCCGGGCATCGTCGTCGTCAACAACGCCGACGAATATGTCGGCCTCGTCATGTTGCCCGACCTGTTCTCCAGCGACCTCGACACCATCGCCGACGACATCCAGGTGATCGAGCTCGCCCGCTACACCGACATCGTGCTGATCCCGGAAATGAACATAAAAAGCGCGATGGCGGTGTTCGACGAGGCCGAGGCGGAGATGCTCGCGGTGGTCGAATCCGCCGATAGCCGCAAGGTGATCGGCTTCCTCACAGAGACCTTCGCCCGCCGCCGCTATGTCGAGGAGATCGACAAGGCCACGCGCGGCGTGCTGGGCGCGTTGTCGTAGCGCGTAGCGGTATTGGAGGAGGGGTGCCCGCGGCGTTCGTCTCGACCCGGCCCCACACTTTCCATGATGGGGTCTTGCTTTAGACAAACCGCGTCGGCGATGATCAGCCAAGCGGAAATGCGAAGAACGTCCTTCGGGGCGACATTGGGCTGGGGTAGGAGCGCCAATGAATTCCGTGTCAAACCCGACACAAGCCGAGCCACATTTTGCGCTGTCCGCGCGAATGGACCAAGAGCTCACGCATACGTACGAGAAGATCAGAAGCGTGGATGAAGAGATCGCGCGGGCCAGCGAGCAGCTTTCCAGGCTGGAGCGCGAGGAGCGCGATGACACGCGCAGCCGCCCGTCGCGCCGCCGGCCAGTGCTTCGCGGCCTGGTCGGCCTCGTGCTGGCCGCGGGTATTGGCACCGCGGCCCTGGTCTCGCAATCATCCCACGGTGATCAACTCAGGCAGGTGATCGCCGGCTGGGCACCGCTGCATGCTGCACTATCATCACCCTCGCAAGCAGAGCCCGTGCTTGCCGCGCAGCCCGGCCCGCCGGCTGTTCAGCTGGCCCAGGCATCACCCGCATCGCCGCAACCGGAGCCTCCCGCTCAGGCCGTCCCGGAGGCGGTCGCGCCGACCGTGACCGCGCTTCCTCCGCAGGTGACGGAATTGCTCGAGAAGATGGCGAGCGATCTCGCCAACGTGCAGCAGGGCATCGAGCAGCTCAAGGCAAGCCAGGCCCAATTGAAAGCGAACCAGGAGCAAATGTCGGCCGACAGCCTCAGGGTTGCCGACGAGTTGAAAGCGAGCCAGGAGCAAATGGCGCGTCTTGTCGCCAAAACGCCCGATACCAGGACGCCGGTCAATGCGCCTGACCAGGCGGCGGGAAAGACTGTTCACCAGGCGTCCGATTCGAACACGCGCCCGAAGACGGCCGCTGCTGCCGTGCCTCCGCCGCACCCGGTTCCGGCTTCGTCACGCAAGCCGGCCCAGGCCGCTCCCACCCCGCCTGCGGCTGCCCGGCGGCCGTCTCCAGTGCAACTGGAGTCCGCACAACAATAGTCGTCGGGACGGCTGTTTATCTCGGCCCTCGTACGCCGTCCTTGGGGATCGAGGGCCGATCTCACTCCAGTCGGTCGACCTGGCGCAGGATTGGGAACAGCTTCATCCACAACAGCGCCACTGCGATGGTGCCGATGCCGCCGAGCAATGCAGCCGGCATCGCGCCGAGCAGGGCAGCGACCATGCCGCTCTCGAATTCGCCGAGCTGGTTCGAGGCGTTGATGAAGAGGAAGTTGACGGCGCCGACGCGGCCGCGCATTGCATCGGGTGTCGCGAGCTGTACCAGCGCGACGCGGACGATGACGCTGATCGTGTCGGCCGCGCCCATGGCCATCAGCGCAGCGATCGACAGCCACACGGTTTGCGACAGCGCGAAGACGATGGTGGCTAGCCCGAACGCAATCACCGCCTGGAACATCCGCAGGCCCGCGCGACGCGCGATCGGATAGCGCGCGATCACCGCCGTCATCAGAAGCGCGCCGACGGCCGGCGCTGCCCGCATCACGCCGAGCGCCCATGGAATGTCCTTGGCATAGATCGGAAGCAGCGCGGTCGCGCCGCCGAGCAGCACGGCGAACAGATCGAGCGAGGTCGTGCCGAGGATCGCGGGATTGCTGCGCACGAACGCAAGGCCCGCGAACAATTCCGCGAGGTTCGGCGGCTCGGAGTCGGCGGAACGTTCGAGCTCGATCGCGCCGACGAGCATTCCGGCCAGCAGCGAGCATAGCGCCATGATGCCGTAGGGCGCGCCCGGTGCGAGTGCGTAGGCGAACCCCCCGAGCGCGGGACCCGTGATCGTGGCGAACTGCCGTGTGCCGGTCGCCATGGCGGTCGCGCGCTGGAGCATGCCATCCGGTGCGACGCCCGGCAGCAGCGCAGAGGAGGCCGGGCTTTCGAAGGCGCCGGCGAACCCGAGAATGGCAAGGACCACGAAGATCTCCGGCGCCGTCACCGTTCCCGCGAGCGCCCGTACGCCGAGCCAGGCTGCAGCCAAGGCCTGCATGACCTGGCAAAGCTGAACGATGCGGCGGCGGTCGTAGCGATCGAGAATTGCGCTCGGGATGAACTGCACGAGGCCCGCCATGCCGAGGTAGAAGGCGCTGCCGGTCAGCTCATAGATCTGCCAGCCCAAGGCGACGGTGGCGATGTTGTGAGCGAATTCCGAGAATGTGTTGGAGCCGATATAGAGCAGCAGCGGGCGATGCCGGGTCAGCGTCTCCGGATTTGCGGCAGAAGCCGTTTGGTCTGAAGTCATTTGATCCAGGTTCATGCGAGGTAAGCGCGGGGGACGGCGGGCGCTGCCGCGATCCTCGCCGGTTAGCGGGGCGAGTCCGCGGAGGGGGCGACCACGAAGGCGACGACGATCCGGCGGACCAGTGCCAGGACCACCAGCAACGTCGGAAAGGCGACGAGCCACGACAGACCCTAGGCCGCCGGCCACGTCACCAGGAAGAGGGGGGTAGGTCCAAGGCTCTTCAGAGTTGAAATGGTCGACACCACGGCCGTCATGAGGATGGAAAGCACCAATGGCATGACGACAGGCGCATAGCGCGGCGGCAGTTTGCGAACCGCAATCATCTGATCTCTTTGGGAAAAGGACGCGACAGTCACGTTGAACCCTGAAAAATGCATCGATCCCGACCACGTCGGTTGATGCGTTGGTTCACGTGTAACGCTTGCGGCGCCGAAGAACAGCGCGCCGGTTTGATAACGGCCCCGCTGAAATCGATCAAGCCGGATTTTGCCAGGCAGCTTTACAATCGTTCAAATTGGCGCGGCGGATTGCCGCGATCAGGCAACCACATCGCTGGGTTGTGGGTTATGTATCGTTTGCATATCTGCAAATTTGGTTCTTTGAGCGCGAACAGAGGATGCTCAGATGACGGATAAAGCCATGATGTCCTTGAAGAGCAGGAGCGTCCTGCTGGCCACGCTCGCTGGCCTCGTCCTTGTCGCGGCGCCGGTGGTGCCCTCGGCTGCCGAGTCACGCACGTCACTTTCGAAGGCTGCCACAGTGGCCCCGGCTTCCGCCGCTGCGACCGACTTCAGCGCCGCACGGCGCCGCTATTACCGTCGCGGACCGAGCGCCGCCGGCCTCGCCTTCATGGGCGCGGCGACCGGCATGATCGCGGGTGCGATCGCCGAGCAGCGCCGGCGGGACTACTATGAGAACAACTATTACTATGGCCCGGGTCCGTATTACGGCCCCGGCTATTCCGGCGGCGGTCCCTACTATGGTGGTCCGCGCTACTATCAGCCGTACTGATCACAAGGGCCTGCCGCCAGAGCTCGCGTGGACAAGCGCGTCTCTAGCGAGGTAACAGGTTCGTCTTGGCGAGATCGAGAACTTCGTCGCCGCGGCCATTCATGACGGCACGCAGGACCCAGAGACTGAAGCCCCTGATCTGCTCCGGGGTGATAGTCGGCGGCATAGAGAGCTCCTGCTTGGCGGTGACCACATCCAGGAGTGCCGGTCCGTTATGCGTCAGGATCTCCTGCATCGCGCCCGGGAGCTCGCCCGGGTCCTCGACGCGACGACCCATGATGCCCATGGCGCGCGCCATCGCCGCAAAGTCGGGATTCTCCAGATCGACGTTGGTGTCGACGAAGCCTGCAGCCTTCATCTCGAGCGCGACGAAACCGAGGACGCCATTGTTGAAGACGACGACCTTCACAGGCAGCTTCATCTGGGTGAGCGTGATGAGGTCGCCCATCAGCATGGTGAAGCCGCCGTCGCCCGATAGCGAAATGACCTGACGTCCCGGCTGTGCCGCCTGCGCGCCGATCGCCTGCGGCATGGCGTTGGCCATGGAGCCGTGCACGAATGATCCGATCAGCCGGCGGCGTCCGTTCATCTGCACATAGCGGGCCGCCCAGACGGTCGGCGTGCCAACATCCGCGGTGAACACCGCATCGTCCGCCGCATGATCGCTGATGACCTTCGCGAGATATTGCGGATGGATCGGCTTGCGGCCCGGGGTGCCCTCCGCGAGCGCGTCGAGGCCCTCGCGCGCCTTCTTGTAATGCGCAATCGCATTGTCGAGGTGCCGCCGCTCGGTCTTGACCTTCAACAGCGGCAGCAGCGCCTCGATGGTCAGCCTGACGTCGCCGACCACGCCGAGGTCGAGCTTGCAGCGTCGGCCGAGATTTTCCGGCCTGATGTCGATTTGCGCGATTTGGCAGTCAGTCGGGAAGAACTGCTTGTAGGGGAAATCAGTGCCCAGCATCAGCAGCACGTCGCAGGCATGCATCGCTGCATAACCGGACGAGAAGCCGATGAAGCCGGTCATGCCGACGTCATAGGGATTGTCGTATTCGACATGCTCCTTGCCGCCAAGCGCGTGCACGATTGGGCTCTTCAAGGTCTCGGCCATCCGCATCAGCGGTGCGTGCGCGCCGGCGCATCCCCGGCCGCAGAACAGCGTGACGCGCTCCGTTCCGTTCAAGAGAGACGCCAGCGCCTCCAGTTCGTTGGTCTCGGGCACGATCTTTGGTGGGGACAGCGCCAGGCCCCGCGCGGTCGCCAGAGCACGCTGAGGTGGCGCGCGAAACGCGACGTCGCCAGGTATGGCCACGACCGCAACTCCGCGCAGTCCGACCGCCGCGCGGATGGCGTTTTCCAGCACGTAAGGCAGTTGGCTTGGATCCGAGATCAGCTCGCAATAGTGGCTGCACTCCTGGAATAGATTTTGCGGATGAGTCTCCTGAAAATAGCCGCCGCCGATCTCGGCCGAGGGAATCTGCGCTGCGATTGCGAGCACCGGAACGCGGCTGCGATGGGCATCGAACAGACCATTGACGAGATGCAGATTGCCCGGTCCGCAGGAGCCGGCGCATACTGCAAGGCTGCCCGTCATCTCGGCCTCGCCTGCGGCGGCAAACGCTGCGACTTCCTCGTGCCGCACATGCACCCACTCAATGGTGCCACGGCGGCGCAGCGCTTCCGTGAGGCCGTTGAGGCTGTCACCGACGATGCCATAGATCCGCTTGACACCCGCCTGCTCGAGCGTTGCCACGAAGAGGTCGGCCACGTTGTTGATCGCCATCACGTTCTCCCGGTATCGCTGGTGTTGTCGCGTTTATCCTTCGAGGCTCCCCATACGGCGCGTTGCGCCCCCGGCTCGCTCCTCGGGATGACGGATCTGGCAGTATGGTCGTGCGAGCCTAGCAATCACCGCCCTGCGGGCGCCGAGAGCGCGCCGGTCGAGTAGCGCCACCAGTCGACTTCGCGTGGCTCGGTCGGCCAGACGGCAGCGCTGGAGTCGCGGAAGGACTGGGTAGCGGGGACGGGGGCCTTGCGGGGGTGGTGGCGCTGACTTGCTGAGGCCGTCTGGATCGTCAGGGACGCGAGCAGCGTCGTGGCGAGCACGGTCAGTGTTGTTGTTCGCATCATTGGTCTCCCTAGTCGGACGCCGCCCGAGAGAAATGTCTCGTGCCGGTGTCGCCGCTTTTCGGAGATGGCGATGCGTCTTGCCGAATATCACGGTTTCGGCCATCACGAAGCGGCGAGCCAAAATTTTAGTCGCGGCTAAATATTCGGCAATGGCGTGGATGGTCCTGATGGACTTGGCGAGCACGATCCGCTTGAATGGGGACCAGTTGATGTATCGAGCCACACCGATGTGGAAATATTTACTGGTCTTGGCCCTGGTGGCCTCGCCCACCGCAGCGCAGGTGAAGCAGCCGCCGAAAGCCGCGACGGCGGTGCGCCCCGACCCTTGCGCGCCGATCGGGCGTACCGCGGACGGCAAGCTGGTCTATTCCATGAAATGCGAGAACCTGCCGGCGCCGTCGTCACCTCCGCCGCAGGCGGAACTGAAGGAGGTGGCCCCGCCGGCGGCCGAGGCTGAGCCGGAAACGCGGCGGAGCGGCATTTTCGGCTGGTCTTATGACCGCAGGTGACGCCCCACTTGCGTTGGTCCTGCTGGGATGCTCTTTGCGTGAAAGTTCCCCGTGGAGGGCCAAAGCCTTCCCACCTAGAGAGATGAGATGAGCAAACTCGTTATTCGCGCCGGCGATTTCACCTTTGATGCCCGCTTCGAGGAGCAACTGGCGCCGAAGACCGTCGCCGCATTCCGTAAAGCCATGCCGTTCGAAAGCCACATCATCCACGTGCGCTGGAGCGGCGAGGGCGTGTGGATGCCGCTCGGCGACCTCGATTTCGGCGTCGGCTACGAGAACCACACCAGCTATCCCGCGCCGGGCCAGATCATCCTCTATCCCGGTGGCATCAGCGAGACGGAGATCCTGCTCGCCTATGGTGGCGTGCACTTTGCAAGCAAGATGGGCCAGCTTGCCGGTAATCACTTCATCACGCTGACGTCGGGTCTTGAGAATCTGGCGACGCTGGGCAAGAGCGTGCTGTGGAAGGGCGCCCTGCCGATCCGCTTCGAGGAAGTCTGAGTTGCCAGAGCCCCGCTATCCCCGTGATCTGCGCGGCTATGGCCGCAACCCGCCGCATCCGCATTGGCCGGGCGGGGCCCGCATCGCGGTGCAGTTCGTTGTCAACTTCGAGGAGGGCGGGGAGAACAACATTCTGCACGGCGACCGCGCCTCGGAAGCGTTCCTGTCCGACGTGCTGGGCGCGCAGCCATGGCCCGGCCAGCGCCATGCCAACATCGAATCGATGTTCGAATATGGGTCGCGCGCGGGCTTCTGGCGGCTGTGGCGGATGTTCACGATGCGCAAATTGCCGACCACTGTGTTTGGCGTTGCCACGGCGCTGAAACGCAATCCGGAGATCGTCGCCGCGATGCAGGAGGCAGGCTGGGACATCGCCAGCCACAGCCTGAAATGGATCGAGCACAAGGACATGACCGAGGCGCAGGAGCGCGCCGAGATCACCGAGGCCATCCGCGTGCATACCGAGGCGACCGGCGTGCGGCCACTCGGCTGGTACACCGGTCGATCCTCGATCAATACCAACCGGCTGCTGATGGAAGAGGGCGGCTTCCTCTATCTCTGCGACTCCTATGCCGACGATCTGCCCTATTGGGTCAAGGGCTCCGGCCGCAAGCAGCTCATCATCCCCTATACGCTCGACAATAACGACATGCGCTTCATCAACGCGCAGGGCTTTGCGGAGGGCGAGCAGTTCTTCACCTATCTGAGGGATGCCTTCGACGTGCTCTATGCCGAAGGCGAGAGCGCGCCGAAGATGATGTCGGTGGGCCTGCATTGCCGCCTGGTCGGTCGTCCCGGCCGCGCGGCGGGATTGATGCGCTTTCTCGACTATATCGGCGGGCACGAGCACGTTTGGGTGCCGACCCGACTGCAGATCGCGCGTCATTGGCACGATAATCTCGCCCATCTCGCCGACGATGCGTTCGAGATTGGTTGAGGCGGGCGGCGATGTCGCAACTGTCTCTGTCCGATCTCAACGCTGCAAGCAAAGCCGACTTCGTCGCGGCGCTCGCCAACATTTTCGAGCACTCGCCATGGATCGCCGAGCGCGTCGCGGATCAGCGGCCGTTTGCCGGGGTCAATCAGTTGTTCGCGGCGATGACGGCGGCGGTCGAAAGTGCCGTGGCAGAGTTGCAGCTCGCGCTGATCAAGGCACATCCTGATCTTGCCGACAAGACGCAGCGCGCAGCGGGACTGACCGCGGAATCCAATGCCGAGCAGAACAGCGTCGGGCTCGACCGCTTGTCCGACGCCGAATACATGGCGTTCGAACGCGTCAATAATGCCTATCGCGCAAAGTTCGGCATCCCCTATATCGTCTGCGTGCGCCGCCATACCAAGGATTCCATCCTGCGCGATTTCGAGCAGCGGCTGCCGAACGACGCCGAGACCGAGACAGGGCGCTCGATCGCGGAGATCTGCCGCATCGCCGCGTTGCGGCTCGATCAGCTCGTGATCGCCGACGATCGTCTGAAGGTGCACGGCCGGCTCTCGACCCATGTGCTCGACAATCACAGCGGCAAGCCTGCGCCGGGCATCGCGGTCGAGCTTGTCGAACTCGCTTCTCTCGGCGAAAGCCGCATCATCGCGCGCGCGGTAACCAACCATGACGGCCGTACCGATCAGCCGCTGATCGGCGGCCGGCCCTTGCCGATCGGCCGCTACGAGCTCCGCTTCAGCGTCGGCAAATATTTTGCCACGCGCGGCGTGCCGATGTCGGACCCGCCGTTCCTCGACGAAATTCCGCTGCGTTTTGCGATCAGCGAGCCCGAGGGCCACTACCACGTGCCGCTGCTGGTCACGCCCTGGAGCTATTCGACCTATCGCGGGAGCTAGGCGCCGAACTTTTCGTGCAGCGCCGGGAATAGCCGGTCTGGCTTGAACGGTGTCGATGTAAAACGAATGCCGGTAGCGTCCGCGATGGCGTTGCCGAGCGCAGCAGCGACCGGGTTGTACGGGCTCTCGCTCATCGACTTCGCGCCCATCGGTCCGATCGTATCGGACGTCTCGGCGAACAGCACTTCCGTGCGCGGCACATCGGCGAAGGAGGGCAGGTGATAGTCGCGGAATTTGGCGTTGATGATGCGCCCCTGCGCGTCGATCACCATCTCCTCATACATTGCCGCCCCCAGAGCCTGCGCTACGCCGCCCTCGACCTGGCCGCGGCATTGCATGGGATTGGCGACGACGCCGGCATCGGCGGCCTGCACGCTCCTGAGAATCTTCAACTCACCCGAGGCCTTGTTCACCGCCACGCGAAAACCCTGCACGTTGAACGCGACCGAGCGCGGCGTGCCCTGGGAATTGCCGCTCGCCGCGAGCACCTCGCCTTGCTCCCGTGCGTTCCTCGCGAGATCAGCAAAGGAGATCCGCCTGACACCGCTGACGACAGAATTGTCGTCAAGCGTGCAAATCGCGACATCGCACAGCCACGCTTCGGCCGCAGCAGCCTTCAACATGCTCGCAAGACGCTCCGCCGCCGCCTGCGTTGCCTTGCCGGCGACGAAAATGCCGGCGCTGCCATAGGCGCCGGTGTCGTGGCCGCCATGCGCTGTGTCGGATTGCTTGAGGTCGATGTTGTCGACGGTGGTCGCAAGCGCGCTGGCTGCGATCTGCCGGTGCACCGTGCTGGTGCCGTTGCCGAACTCGGCGGTGCCGACGGTGAGATCGAAGCTGCCGTCGCCGTTCAGCGTGATCATCGCGTCCGCGATATGCCCGGCGGGCGGCACGGTATCGATCATGGTCAGCGCAATGCTCTCGCCGATCAACCAGTCCGGCGACAAATCGGGCCGGGGCGCATCCGCTTGCATCGCGCGCTCGACCAGATCGAGGCACTGGTCGAGCCCGTAGGAGCCATAGGCGACGTCGTGATATTCCGACGGCGGCGGCGACAGCATGGGATCGCCGGGCCTGACGACGTTGCGGCGGCGGATATCGTACGGGCTGATGCCGAGCTGCCTTGCCAGTTCGTCGATCGCCGACTCGACCGCGAGCAATGCCTGCGGCAGGCCGTAGCCGCGATACGCGCCAGCCGGCACCGTGTTCGTGTAGACGACGACGCCATCGACCCTCTTGTTCGGGCAGTTGTAGACGCTGATGGACTCTCCCACCGCGTGGAACATCACGGCTCCGCCGTGATTGCCGTAAGCTCCGGTATTGGAGAGCAGGTCGAGCTGGAGCGCGGTCAGCCTGCCGTCCGCATCGGCACCGGCCTTGACGCGGACACGCATCGGATGTCGCGTCGAGGTCGCGATGAACTGCTCCTCGCGCGTCAGCTCGAGTTTCACAGGACGCCCGGTCTTCAGTGCCGCGAGGGCAAGGATGTCCTCGACGAACATCTCCTGCTTGCCGCCAAAGCCGCCGCCGACGCGCTCGCAAAACACGCGCACCTTGTCCATGGGAAGATCGAAAATGTTCGACAGCGCGCGGCGAGTGAGGAACGGCACCTGCGTGCTGGTGCGGACATTGAGGGCGCCGGACGCATCGAGCCAGGCCAGGCCGCCATGCGTCTCCAGCGCGGCATGCTGCACGCGCTGGCTAGCGAAAGTTCCCTCGTAACTGACGGCCGAAGCTGCGAACGCCGCCGCAACGTCACCGAACTCGCCATGGATCTCCGCCACGATGTTGCGCTGTGCATTCGCGACGCGATGTTCGATGCTGCGATCGGGATGCACGAGCGGCGCCCCGAGCGCCATCGCCTGCTCCGGGTCGATCACCGCGGGCAGGATGTCGTAGGCCACCTTCAGCCGGCGGCACGCTTCCTCCGCGGCAGCCTCGGTCTCCGCCACGACCGCGGCAACCTTCTGGCCGATGAAGCGGACGACGTCGTCGAGGATTCGCGTGTCCTCCGGGTCCATCCAATCCTTCTCGTGCCGCGCGGTCGAGAACAGCCGGTCGGGCACATCCTCGTGGGTCAGCACCGCGTGGACGCCGGGAATTTTCAATGCCGCGGACTTATCGATCGAAGCGATCTTCGCATGCGCATGCGGCGAACGCAGGAGCTTGATGTGGAGGAGGCCCTGGATCTCGGTGTCGAAAGTGTAGCGCGCCTCGCCGCGCACGATGTCGGGTCCGGCCGGCGCGGGAAGGCTGCGGCCGAACGCGCCGCCGGCCTCCACGGCATCGTCGACATTGGTCTTGCCGTCGAGCGCATCCGCGATCGCGCGATAGCCGGTGCAGCGGCAGATGTTGCCCTTCAGCGCCGCGCCGAGATCGGTGCGCTGCGCCTGGTTCAGCGACGCGCAGGTCAGGATCATGCCGGCGGTGCAGAAGCCGCATTGAAACGCCTGGGCGTCGAGAAAGGCCTGCTGCATCGGATGCGTGCCGCCGTCGCCGCCAAACCCTTCGATGGTGGTGATCGCGCGGCCCTCGGCGCGGAAGGCAGGGATCAGACAGCTATGCACCGGCTCGCCATCGAGCAGCACCGTGCAGGCGCCGCAATCGCCGGCGTCGCAGCCCTTCTTGACGCCGAAATGGCCGAGCTCGCGCAGGAAGGTTCGAAGGCATTGGCCCGCGCGTGGGTGTTCCGAAAACGGCTTGCCGTTGATCTCGAAGCTCATGGCCGCGCGCCATCCAGCAATTCGCGACGAATCTCCTCGGCAAGGTGCAGCGTCATATGCTTGCGCCAGAACGGCTTGCCGTGGACGTCGTCAAGATAGAGGCCGTCGATGATCTCGGTCACGATGGCTGCGCGCAATGCGTTCGCATCGGGCGGCTTCGGGAGGGACAGTCGGATCGGGCGCACGGTCGATGCAGTCACCGTCAGGTTCAGTCCACCATCGTCATCGAGGCTGCCGATCAACAGCGCCGCGGAGCGGCCGACCGGCGTTAACGAGATCTGGCGGAACGCCGAACGGCGCTTCAGTGCGGATAGGGGGATATCAATCTGCCGCAACAGATCGCCCGGCATCAGGCGGTTGCGCTGATTGCCGGTGATGAAATCGAGAACGGGAAGCTTCTGCTCGCCGCCGCCGGCCTTCCAGATCGTGCAAATGCCGTCGAGTGCTGACGTCAGCGAGATCATTGGACCTGCCGGCAGCGACATGCAGAGATTGCCGCCGACCGTTGCCGTCTTCCAGATCTTGAACGAGGCGAGGAAGGCGCGGCAGCATTGGCTGATCAGCGGTGCGGCGACCCAGTCGAGCGGACAGGTCAGCGCATCGAGCTCTGCGATGGTGCAGGTTGCCGCGATCGTCAGATAGGTGTCGGTGATGGTCAGTGCCGGCCATTTCAGGTCGGCGAGGTCGATCAGGCGGGACAGGTGGGCCTGCGGCTCCGAGAACAGCCAGGTTCCGCCCGCGAGCCAAGCATCACCTGCCGTCCAAACGGGCAGTTGCGCGCGGCTCTCCGGATGGGCCACCGACGTGATGGTATTCAAGTCCATGAGTACGCCAACGCCTTGAATCGGATCGATCGCTTGAAATGGAGTCTTGCAAGTCCGGAGCCAAGTCGCAACAAGGATGCAAGCAACTAACCTTCGCCTTGCGGGCGAGAATGCCGGCCGACGTCAGGAGAAACGGGATCATGGATAACGCAAAGCCGGTCTGGATCAAGGATCCGCTCGCCATCCTCGCCGGTGGTGCCGAGCGCGGCATCGTGGTGCAGGATGGGCGGATCATCGAGCTTGTGCCCGCTGGCGGTAAGCCCGCAGCGGACGCCGCGGCGTTCGAAGCGGGCGAACATGTCATCCTGCCCGGTCTTATCAATACGCATCACCACTTCTACCAGACGCTGACGCGCGCGCTGCCGGCGGCGATGGACCGCGAGCTGTTTCCCTGGCTCAAGGCGCTCTATCCGGTCTGGGCACGGATGACGCCGGAGGCGCTCCAGCTCGGCGTCACCGTGGCGATGTCGGAGCTGCTGCTGTCGGGCTGCACCACCACGACGGATCATCACTACGTCTTCCCCGCGGGCCTTGAAGATGCGCTCGACATCGAGGTCGCCGTTGCCAAGCGGCTCGGCGTGCGCGTGCTGCTCACGCGCGGTTCGATGAACCTGTCGCAGCGCGACGGCGGCCTGCCGCCTGATAGCGTGGTGCAGGACGAGGACACCATCCTCGCCGACAGCGCGCGGGTGGTTGCAAAGCATCACCAGCGCGGTGCGGATGCGATGGTGCAGATCGCGTTGGCGCCATGCTCGCCATTCTCGGTGACGACGTCGCTGATGCGCGCCACCGCCGATCTCGCCGACAAGCTCGACGTCCGCCTGCACACCCATCTCGCCGAGACCGAGGACGAGAACAGGTTTTGCGAACAGATGTATGGCTGCCGCCCACTCGATTATCTCGAGAAATGCGGCTGGCTCAATGCGCGGACCTGGCTCGCTCACGGCATCTTCTTCAATGCCGACGAGATGAAGCGGCTTGCCAAGGCGAAGACGACCATCAGCCACTGCGCCTGCAGCAACCAGCTTCTCGCGTCCGGCTGCTGCCCGGTCTGCGAGATGGAGGAGGCTGGCGTCGGCATCGGGCTCGGGGTCGACGGCTCGGCCTCCAACGATGCGTCCAATTTGATGCAGGAGGTGCGCTCCGCGTTCCTGCTCCAGCGTGCCCGCTATGGTGTGACGAGGATCAGCCACAAGGACGCATTGCGCTGGGCCACCAAGGGCTCAGCCGCCTGCGTTGGCCGTCCCGAGCTCGGTGAGATCGCGATCGGCAAGGCGGCCGATCTGGCGCTGTATCGGCTGGATGAATTGCGCTTCTCGGGTCATGGCGATCCGATTGCAGCGGTCGTGCTTTGCGGCGCGCATCGGGCTGATCGGGTGATGGTCGCAGGCAAATGGGTCGTGGTCGACGGGGCGATCCCGGGGCTGGATATCGCCGATTTGATCCGCCGCCACAGCGCTGCGGCCCGCGCGATGCAGGCAGGTTAGGCAGGTAGGATAGAGAAGAGGGGGCAACCACCATTGCCGGGTATTGGTGGCTACCCCCTCCGAACCTCCTCCGGGAGGAGCAGGTGATTTTAGCAATGCAAGAAGCGTGCTACTTGCCCGGCACCTTGTCGTCGATGCCCTTGACGTAGAAGTTCATGCCGAGGATCTGGCCGTCATCGAGGTGATCGCCGCCCTTGCACTCGACTTCCTTGCCGTCCTGCCCGACGACCGGGCATTTGAACGGATGCAGCTTGCCTGACGTGATCGCGGCTTGGGCATCCTCTGCCATCTTTTTCACGTCGTCGGGCATGTTGGTGTAGGGCGCCATCGCGAACATGTGGCTGTCGAGCCCGCCCCAGGTGTCCTCGGACTTCCAGGTGCCGTCGAGTTCGGCCTTGACGCGCGCGATGTAGTAGGGACCCCAGGTATCGAGGATCGAGGTGAGCTGCGCCTTGGGCCCGAACTTGATCATTTCGGAATCCTGGCCGAAGGCGAGCTTGCCGCGCTCGGCAGCGATCTGCATCGCCGCCGGCGAATCCGTGTGCTGCATGATAACGTCGGCGCCCTGGTCGAGCAGCGCCTTGGCGGCGTCGGCCTCCTTACCCGGATCGAACCAGGTGTTGGCCCAAATGATCTTGACCTTGATGTTCGGGTTGATGGTCTGCGCCGCGAGGATCGTCGCGTTGATGCCGGAGACGACCTCGGGAATCGGGAACGAGCCGATATAGCCGAGCACACCGGTTTTCGACATCTTGGCGGCGATCAGGCCCTGGATGTACCGCCCCTGATACCATTTCGACGAATAGGTCGACATGTTCTTGTCGCGCTTGTAGCCGGTGGCGTGCTCGAAATGCACGTTCGGATATTTCTTCGCGACCTTCAGCGTCGGGTCCATGTAGCCGAAGGACGTGGTGAAGATCAGCTTGTTGCCGGCGCGGACGAGCTGCTCGATGGCGCGCTCGGCGTCCGGGCCCTCGGGAACATTCTCGAGATAGGTAGTCTCGATCTTGTCGCCCAATTCCTTCACGAGCGCCTCGCGCGCCTGCTCGTGCTGATATGTCCAGCCGAGATCGCCAATCGGGCCAAGGTAAATGAAGCCGACCTTCAGCTTGTCGGCAGCGGAGGCGGCGCCAATGCTTCCGGCAAGCAAGAGCCCGGCAGCCAGCGCAAGAAGTGTTTTCCTCATCATCAATCTCCAAACAGTCGGGGAAAGCCACACCGCAACGTGCGCGCCCCATCGCGCACGAAGCGGAAGTCCATCAACGATCGGGCACGAACACGGTGCCGAGCGCGGCCGGCGCGGTCGATCCGCCGGTGCGTGCGCGCGACAAGAGAACCAGGACGATCACGGTTGCCAGATACGGCAGCGCCGACATGAACTGCGAGGGAATGCCAATGCCCCAGCCCTGAGCGTGCAGTTGCAGGATGGTCACCGCGCCGAACAGGTAGGCGCCGACGACGAGGCGCCCCGGCCGCCACGATGAGAACACGACCAGCGCGAGCGCGATCCAGCCGCGGCCAGCAGTCATGCCGGGAATGAAGAACGGCGTGTAGGCGAGCGGCAGATAGGCACCGGCAAGTCCCGCGCAAGCGCCGCCGAACATCACCGCAAGGGTGCGGATGCGCAGCACGGGATAGCCGAGCGCATGCGCGGAGACGTGGTTGTCGCCGCAGGCGCGCAGGATCAGCCCGGCTCGCGTCCGATAGAGGAACCACCATACGCCGACGATCAGCGCGATCGAGAGATAGACGAAGGCATCCTCGCCGAACAGCACGCGGCCGATCAGCGGAATGTCGGTGAGGATGGGAAT
Source organism: Bradyrhizobium sp. UFLA05-89 (assembly GCF_059803475.1). Lineage (NCBI taxonomy): Bacteria > Pseudomonadati > Pseudomonadota > Alphaproteobacteria > Hyphomicrobiales > Nitrobacteraceae > Bradyrhizobium > Bradyrhizobium sp. UFLA05-89. The sequence continues at coordinate 33,930 of NZ_JBANBA010000079.1, forward strand.
GTAGAGATGCGGCGCCGGCGTGATGCGCTCGCCGACGAAGCCGGCACCGATCAGGCCCGAGAGCCCGATGCCGAGGATGGTCAGCGCGAGCCCGGTCGCAACCTGATTGACCGCGAGACCGAGCGCCATCAGCGCGAAGACCAACGACATCAACGTACCCGCAATGATGCCGCAGATTGCGCCAATGATGATCGAGCCCGTGAGCCACGCACCCGCAAAGCCGCAGGCCGCGCCCATGATCATCATGCCTTCGACGCCGAGGTTGAGGACGCCGGAACGCTCGGTCACGAGCTCGCCCGTCGCCGCGATCAGCAGCGGCGTCGAGGCGGCAAGCACCGACAGGATGATGGCTTCAACCAGTTCCACGGGCCACCTGACGGTTCGGGAAGACCAGCCGGAAACGGTAGAGGATCAGGGAATCGCAGGCGAGCACGTAGAACAGCAAAATCCCCTGGAAAACTTTGGTGACATCAAGCGGGATCTTCATTGCGATCTGGGCCTGCTCGCCCCCGATGAAGGTCAATGCGAGAAAAAGGCCTGCAATTAATATTCCAATCGGATTCAACCGGCCGAGGAAGGCGACGATGATGGCGGTAAATCCGTAACCGGGCGAGATGCCGGGTTGGAGATGCCCAACCGGGCCGGCAACCTCGATGATGCCGGCAAGACCGGCCAGCGCGCCTGAGACGGCGAAGGTCAGGATGATCAACTGGTTGGCGTTGAAGCCGCCGAACCGCGCCGCGCGCGGCGCAGCGCCGACCACACGGATCTCGAAGCCCTTGATGGTTCGTCCCAGCAGCACCGCCGCTGCCGCTACGATCAGGAGTGCGATGATCGAGCCGAGATGTAGCCGCCCGCCTTCGATCAGCACCGGGACTGTCGCCACGGGATCGAATTCCGCAGTGGTTGGGAAATTGAAACCGTGCGGATCGCGCCACGGGCCACGGACGAGATAGTCGAGGAAGAGGTCGGCAACATAGACCAGCATCAGGCTGGTCAGGATTTCGCTGGCGCCGAATTTCACCTTGCAGATGGCCGGGATCAGGGCGTAGAGCGCGCCGGCGACGGCACCAAGCAAGAGCATCGCCGGCAGCACCCAGACCCCGGCGTCCGTGCCTTGCGTCTTCACCGCGATCCAGCTTCCGGCGACTGCGCCAATCAGGAACTGGCCCTCGGCGCCAATGTTCCAGGCATTGGCGAGATAGCAGAGCGACAGCCCGATCGCGATCATCACCAGCGGCGTCGCCTTCACCGCGATCTCCTGGAGGGAGTAGCCGTCGGTCAATGGTGCGATGAAGTACGCATGGAGAGCAAGGAGCGGATTCTTGCCGAGGACCGCGAACAGGATGCTCATCGTCACGATCGTCAGGCCGATCGCGATCAGCGGCGAGACCAGCGCGATCGTGTTGGAGCGCTCGGTGCGCTTCTCAAGCACGAGCTGCATGCGCGACCTCCTTCTGGTCCAGGCTGCTGCCGCCCATCAGCAGGCCGAGCTTTTCACGCGTCGCTTCGCTGGCCGAGAGCGGCGCCGAGAGCCGGCCGTGGAACATCACCGCGATACGGTCGGCGATCTCGGCGAGCTCGTCGAGATCCTGGCTCGTCACCAGGACGGCCGCGCCGCTGGCGGCGAGATCCAGCAGCGCCTGGCGGATGATGGCAGCCGCGCCTGCATCCACGCCCCAGGTCGGCTGACTCACCACCAGCACGGCCGGGTTGCGCAGGATCTCGCGGCCGACGATGAATTTTTGCAGATTGCCGCCGGAGAGGCTTGCCGCTTCCGGATCGCGCTTGGCCTTGCGTACGTCGAAGGTCTCGGTCGCCTTGTCGACCGTTTTCAACGTCGCCGCCGTATCGATGAAGCCGTGCCTGACCATGCCGCTGGCGGCGTGGCCCGTCAGCAATGCGTTCTCCGACAATCGCATGCGCGGCGCGGTGCCATGGCCGAGCCGCTCTTCGGGCACGAAGGCCGCGCCCAGCTTGCGGCGCTGGGTGATCGACAAATGGCCGGCGGCGATGCCTTCGATCACCACCGTGCCGGGATCCTTCGACAACCTCTCGCCCGACAGGGCGGCGAAAAGCTCGTCCTGGCCGTTGCCAGCGACGCCTGCGATGCCGAGGATCTCACCGCCCTTGAGCTCGAGCGAGATGTGCTCGAGGCGCACGCCGTGCGGCTCGTCGGGCACAAGCGTGAGATCGTTGACGACGAGCCGCGGCACAGTGGTCTGCCTGCCAGTCGCGGCCCTGACCTCCTTGATCTCGCCGCCGACCATCATGCGCGCGAGCGAGGCCGCCGTCTCTTGCCGCGGATTGCAGGTCGCGACCTTCTTGCCACCGCGCAGGATGGTGGCAGTGTCGCACAGCCGCTTCACCTCTTCGAGCTTGTGGCTGATATAGAGGATTGCGCGGCCTTCCGCCTTGAGGCGTTCGAGCACGATGAATAGCTGGTCGGCCTCCTGCGGCGTCAGCACGGCGGTCGGCTCGTCCAGGATCAGGAATTTGGGATTTTGCATCAGGGCGCGCACGATCTCGATGCGCTGCCGCTCGCCGACCGACAATTGCCAGACCTCGCGCTTTGGATCGAGCGGCAGGCCGTAGGTCCTCGAAACCTGTTCCAGCCGCGCCGACATGTCCTTGTAGGACTCCTTGCCATCGAGCCCGAGCGCGACGTTCTCGGCGACGGTGAGATTCTCGAATAGCGAGAAATGCTGGAACACCATGCCGATGCCGCGGCTGCGGGCTTCCGACGGGCCGGACAGCACGATGCGCTCGCCCTGCCAGCGAATCTCGCCGGCGCTTGGCTGGATCAGGCCGTAGATCGCCTTGACCAGCGTCGACTTGCCGGCGCCGTTCTCGCCAAGCAGGGCGTGGATCTCTCTGGGGAAGATATCAATGTCGATCGAGGCGTTGGCGAGGAAGTCGCCATAGCGCTTGGTGAGCCCGATCGTCTGGAGCAGCGGTGGCTCCCCGGTATGCGGGCTGTTGGGCATCGCGTCTGACATTCGCCGTCACGTGGGTCGAGTAAAGTGCCTCTGCCTCAATAGTGGGCTAGTTTGATCCGCCGCGTAAGTAGCGAAAAAACGTCATGCCTTGCTCAACGCTTCGGCAAACGAGAGGATTCGCCATCCATTCGCGATTCTCGAGCGACAGTTCTAGCGAGTCCGTAGTTATGCGGTAAGTGTCTGTTGCAAATTTGTGACGGTTCAAGCCCAATCGGAACCGCCCTGTGCAGCCTTGATGCCAAGTTGGGCAACCGACGCGTTTCGCTTTGTACGCTTTGCGCAGACGCGGCGACGCCGCGGGTCCGGGCTCAGCGTGTCGGTTTTTGCCGCGCACAAAAGGCAAAGAAAAACAATCGGGAAACTCTGGCAGGGGCTCGCGCAACGCGCGCAAGCGAAGCGCGAGGCCGGGCATCGAAGCGAGCGAAAAAGTCCTGATCCTCGCGCGCCTTCTGCCGAAACCTGCAGCAGGCGCTGAAACAAGTTGAGGCTTCTCACCTCCAGGGAACGGCGCAAGTGTCGCGCCCGACGGGGCTTGATTTCTAAAGCTTCAATTTTGGGGGTGTTCAGGATGTCGTTTCGTTTCACGGCAATTGCAGCAACGGCGCTGTCTCTTGCTACGCTAGCCACCGGCGGCTTGGCTCACGCGGCGGACCTTCCAGTCAAGGCCGCCAAGAAGACAACGGACCTTCCGTTCTTCCTGGTGATCGACGACCGGGTGTCGTTCTCGTATATGCCGAAGGGCACCGACCCCGGCATGTGGAGCGTGCGCCCGGATGGTTCGATCGACGGCAAGACGCCCAAGCAGGTCTACTCCTTCACCCACTTCGATCTCTGGGCCTACGGCACCAACTTCTTCACCATCTCGATGTTCAAGTCGGGTCATAACGACCCCGCCAGCCCTTGCGTTGCGCCCGGCGTGACCATCACCGGCGGCGCTGCCGACTGCGCCGGCGCGACCGAGATCTACGGCCTGTTCCGCTCGACCTTCGGCTGGAACGAACTATTCAACACCAAGGCCTTCACCGCCGGCCCGCTGCACAACGTCTCGTTCGAAGTCGGTATGGACGGCAACACCGAGAACAACTTCCTTGCGCCCGCCAAGCGCGACGTCGTCGCCGGTCTGCAGTTTGCCTTCGATCTTCCCTACAAGGGCTACATCAACGTCGCGCCCTTGATGTACTGGGAGTTCTCGAACCACAACGCCTTCACCCAGTGCGGCCTGTTCGTCGCCGGACCTGCGGGCGTCGTCTGTAACTCGGACGGCAATGTCAGCTACAATCCGACCTGGGCGGTCGAAATCAACTACTACATGGACCTCGGCTTCCTGCCGCCGAACATGCAGTACTGGTCGATCAGCGGCCGTGCCGGATGGTATGGACCAAAGGGCGACTCGAACGGCCTTCCTGCGCTCTCGGGCGTCGGCCGGTTCTCCACCGCGTCCAAGACCGAGCTGAACAGCGAACCGATCCGCCTGACCTTCGACGCCTCGAAGGCGGCGTGGGGTGACAAGTACTCGCACTTCGTCGATCTCTGGGTCGCCTATCGCTACTGGCAGAACAAGTTCGGCCTCGATCACAACGCCATGCCCGGCGTCTGCACCGTCGCCGCCACCGGCCAGAGCACCAAGAGCTGCACCGAGTCCACGGTCTATGGCGGTGTCACTGTGAAGTTCTGATCGGTTGAAGTCTTCCAAGGTTCGGATGGCGCCGTGCAGGAATGCGCGGCGCCATTTGGGGGTTTTGGCGGAGAATCGTAGGGTGGGCAAAGCGAAGCGTGCCCACCACTTCTGCTCTATTGCATTCAGATGGTGGGGACGGCGCGAGGGCGCCTTTGCCCACCCTACGAGTCCGAGTTTGTGGAGATTGCTACCTCGTCCACACGCCGTCGTGCAGGGCTTCGGCTTCGTTTTCCAGGAGCGGGCCGACGACCTCGGTTCGCCGCTGGCCGCTGACAAAGACCTCGCGGCAGGGCAGATCGAGGGTCGGGTTCTCCGGGTGGTTGCCGGTGACGCCGCGCAGGCGATGTTCGCTGAGCCCATAGACCACGCGGCCGATGCCGGCCCAGTAGATCGCGCCGGCGCACATCGCGCAGGGCTCGGCGGAGGAGTAGAGCGTCGCCTTGGCGAGCACCTCACGACCCAGCGTCCGGCAGGCCTGCGTGGCGGCGAGGCGCTCGGCATGCGCGGTGCCGTCATGGTCCGGCATGTAGCCGTTTTCGGCCTCGATCAGCACCTTGCCGTCCGCGTCGACCACGAGGCAGCCGAACGGGTGGTTGCCATGGGTGAGGGAGCGGCGGGCTACCTCAAACGACAGGCGCAAGAAGTGCTCGTCGTGTTCCGATGCGCCGCTCATCGCTGCTCCGCTGTTAGTGTCCCGCCATATGACGGCCGACCACGGTGAGGTCGGCTTCGCTGGTCCGTGCTTCATACACGAATTCGCCGTGGAACATCACAACCAACCGGTCGGACAGCTCGAGCAATTCGTCGAGATCCTCGCTGACCAGCAGAACCGCCGCGCCGCGATTGCGCGCGGCCATGATCTCGGCGTGGATTTGCGCCACCGCCGCGAAATCGAGGCCGAAGCAGGGATTGGCCGCGATCAGCACCTCGACGTCGCCGCCGAGCTCGCGCGCCAGCACCGCGCGCTGCACATTGCCGCCTGACAGCGCCGAGATCGGCGTCTCCGGCGTGCGCGTCTTGATCTTGTATTGCGCGATCTTCTTTCGGGCGTCGTCGCGGAATGCGCCGCGGTTGAGCCACCAGCCGAGGCTCGCAAAGGGCGCGCGGTCGAATTCGCGGAAGGCGATATTGTCGGCGACGCTCATGCCGCCGACGCAGGCGTTCTTGAGCGGTTCCTCCGGCAATAGTGACATCTTGTGCTGGCGCATCTCCTCGCGGCGTGCGTGATAGGGATCGCCGGCGACGCGGATTTCGCCGCTCTCGGCGTCGCGCTGGCCGGCCAGCACCTCGACGAGCTGGCGCTGGCCGTTGCCGGAGACACCGGCGATACCGACGATCTCGCCGGCGCGTACCGTAAGGGAAACGTCGTGCACTGCGATCGCGCCGGCATCGTCGCGTGCGCGGACCTTTGCCAGCTCCAGCCGCGCCTGGCCTGTTTCGCCGGTGCGCGGCGGCTGCACGGTCAACTCTTCGGCGCCGATCATGGTGCGCGCCATGGCGTCGGGCGTGAGCTCGGCAACCTTGCCTTGGCCGGCGAGCTTGCCGCGCCGCAGGATCGTCACCTCGTCGGCGAACGCCATGACCTCGCGGAACTTGTGCGTGATCATCAGGATCGTCAGCTCGCCCCTGACCACCATGTCGCGGAGCATGCCGAGTACCTCGTCGGCTTCGGCCGGCGTCAGTACGGAGGTCGGCTCGTCCAGGATCAGGAAGCGCCGCTTCAGATAGAGCTGCTTGAGAATCTCGCATTTTTGCCGCTCGCCGGCGGAGATGTCGGAGACTTTTGCGTTGAGCGGCACCTTGAACGGCATCCGCGCCAGAAACGCTCCAAGTTCCTTCTTCTCCTTACTCCAATCCACCACTGCCGGAACGTCGTCGCGCGCGAGCACGAGATTCTCGGCAACCGTCATCGCCGGCACGAGGGTAAAATGCTGGTAGACCATGCCGAGCCCGAGCGCGTGGGCATCCCTGGGATTGCCGATCGCCTGCTGGCGGTCGCCGATCAGGATGTCGCCTTCGGTGGCGTGGTAGTAGCCCATGATGCATTTGACGAGCGTCGACTTGCCCGCGCCGTTCTCGCCGAGCAGCGCGTGGAAGGAGCCGGGACGCACCTTAAGCTCCACCTTGTCCAGCGCCAGGAAATCGCCGAAGCGCATAGTCATGGCGAGGGCATCGACGCCGAAGGCGCCGCTAGGCGGAGGTATTTCGCCGATGATCACGAGATCACCCCGATGAAGGCGTCAGATGTCGCGACCGCGCCGAACACGCCGCCCTGCATCTTGATCATCTTCAGCGCATGGTCATGGTTGCCCTTGTCGGTCGCGCCGCAGCAATCGTGCAGCAGCACGCATTCGAAACCGCGGTCGTTGGCCTCGCGCATGGTGGTGTGGACGCAGACGTCGGTGGTGATGCCCGTCAGCACGATGTTGTCGATGCCGCGCACGCGCAGGACCAGCTCGAGATCGGTGGCACAGAACGAGCCCTTGCCGGGCTTGTCGATGATGGGCTCACCCGCCATCGGCGCCAGCTCGGGGATAATCTCCCAGCCGGGCTCGCCACGCACGAGGATACGGCCGCATGGGCCGGGGTCGCCGATCCCGGCGCCGATCTGCCGCGAGCGCCAGCGCTTGTTGGCGGGCAGATCAGAGAGATCGGGCCGATGGCCTTCACGGGTATGTATGACGTGGAATCCCTGCTTGCGCATCACTGCGAGCAGCTTCTTGAGCGGCTCGATCGGCGCTCGCGTCAGCGACAGGTCGTAGCCCATCTTGTCGACATAGCCGCCGACGCCGCAGAAATCGGTCTGCATGTCGATGATGATCAGCGCCGTGTTCTCGGGGCGCAGATCGCCGTTATAGGGCCAGGCGTAGGGCTCGGACTTGATGTGACGCTCGGGCATGAGTTCGCTTCCTAGCGGGTAATCGATAGTTCAGCCGGCGCGCCCGTCAGCGTGCGCTTCGGCGAGCAGGTGATGATCATGATCGCCAGCGTCAGGATGTAGGGCGCGGCGTTGAAGAGGTGATAGCCGGAGGTGACGCCGACCGATTGCAGCGCGGGGCCGAGCGCCGCGGCGCCGCCGAAGGCGAGCGAGGCCCACAGGCACAGCATCGGATCCCAGCGCGCGAAGATCACGAGCGCAACCGCCGTGATGCCTTGGCCGGAGGAGAGGCCCTCGTTCCAGCTTCCGGGATAGAACAGCGACAGGAACGAGCCGCCGATGCCGGCGAGGAAGCCGCCGACCATGGTGGCGCGCAGCCGGATCAGGAGCACGGAATGGCCCATCGCGCGCGCCGCATCCGAGCTTTCGCCGGCGGTGCGGATGAGGAGGCCCCAGCGCGTGGTGCGGAAGGCCCAGTAGAGGATCGGCGCAAGCGCGACGCCGATCAGGAACATGACGTTGATGCGCAGTGCCGCGCGCACCTGAGGGATGTCGCTCCACCAGCCGAAGTCGATTGCGGGCAGCCGCGGCGCGGTCGGCTCGATCAGCGGCTTGCCGAGATAGAAGGCGAGGCCGGTACCGAACAGCATCAGCGCAATGCCGACCGCAATGTCGTTGACGCGCGGCAGCGAGCAGATGCCGGCATGCAGTGCGCCAAGCAATGCGCCGGTGACGCCGGCTGCAAGGACGCCGAGCCACGGCGAGCCGGAGAGATAGGAAATGCCATAGGCGCTCATCGCGCCCATGACCAGCGTGCCTTCGAGGCCGAGGTTGATGCGGCCGGAACGCTCGGTGATGCATTCGCCCAGGCTCACGAACAGGAAGGGAGTGGAGACGCGAATGGCGCCGCCGAACACGGCGAGCGGCACGGTCCAGAGTCCGATCGAGGCATCTGCCATCTCAGGACTTCTCCTTGAGAAAACCGATGCGGCCGTAAAGCGCATCGCTTGCCAGCACGAAAACGAAAATGATGCCTTGCAACACCAGCACGGACGCATCGGGCAGCCCCAGGCGGCGTTGCAACAACCCGCCGCTGGCGCTGATGCCGCCGAGCAGGATCGCCACTGGAATGATCGCAAGCGGATTTTGCCGCGCGAGGAAGGCGACCAGTATGCCGGTGAAGCCATAGCCCGCGGCGAGATTGGCGTTGGCGCGGCCCTGCACGGCCGCGACCTCGACCATGCCGGCGAGCCCCGCCGCGCCGCCGGCGAGGAAGCAGATTATGAGGATGAGCTTGTTGACGCCGAGTCCAACGATCTTTGCGGCCCGGATGTTGCCGCCGGCAACTCGCGCGGCGAAGCCGAACACGGTGTGGTAGATCAGGATGTAAGCGGCGATTGCGGCAGCCAGGCCGAAGACAAGGCCCCAATGCACGTCGGTGCCGGGGATGCTGCCGATCATGTTGACAGCGCCGATCTCACGCGTCGACGGCTTGTTGAGGCTTGCGGGATCCCGCATCACGCCTTCGACGAGATGGTTGAGGATGGCGAGTGCGATATAGACGAGCAACAGGCTCGAGATCGTCTCGTTGACGCCGCGATATTGCCGCAGCGCGCCGGACAGCATGATCCACAGTCCGCCGCCGATCACGCCGGCGCAGACCATCGCAATCTGGACCACGAGCGGCGGTAGGCCTTGCAACGCCAGTGCCGCGCTGGTTGCCGAGAGCGCGCCGATCAGCAGCGCCCCCTCGCCGCCGATGATGACCATGCCGAGCTGCGCGGGCAGCGCTGTGCAGAGCGCGGTGAGGATGAGCGGTGCTGCGCGTGTCAGCGTGTTCTGCCAGGAGAACCAGGTGCCGAACGCGCCCTGGTACATGTAGAAATAGAGGTCGAGCGGGTTCTTGCCGAACAGCGCGACGAAAATGCCGAACACCGCGAGCGCGCCGACCAGCGCCGCGCCTGGGATCAAGATGTACTCAATGCTCGCGCCGTGGCGCTGGAGGAAGCCCGCGTCAGCGACCGGGGCGACGGCCCCGACCGCACCGACGGGATCCGCCGCTTCCGTTGTCACGAAGTCGCTCCGATCACGCCTTCGACGAGGTAGTCCATCTTCTCGAGTTCGGGATCCTTCTGGCCGCGCTCGGTGCCGGCGGCAATTACTGTCTTGCCCTTGTTGTCGAGCAAGCCGCCCTTGAAGATGGCAAACCCGTCCGCAGACAGGAATTTGGCCTTGGCCTCCTCGGCCGCTTTGCGTGCCTCGGCCGACACCGCTTCGCCATAGGGAGATACCTTCACGATCTCTTCTTTCAGACCGCCGCGGTAGAAGTTCGGGATCTCTTCGCCGGCGGCGATCATCTTGACGAACTTCGGATAGAGCGCCTCCCAATTCCACTCGGCGCCGGTGAGATACGCCTTCGGCGCCAGCGCCGACTGGTTGCAGTGATAGCCGCAGACCATTGCGCCGCGGCGCGCGGCGTTCTCGACCATGGTCTTGGGACCGTCGACGTGACAGGTCAGGACGTCGACGCCCTGGTCGATCAGGCTGTTGGTGGCCTCGGCCTCCTTGACCGGCATCGACCAGTCGCCGGTGAAGATCACCTGCGTGGTGGCCTTCGCATTGACGGACCTGGCGCCAAGCGTGAAGGCGTTGATGTTGCGCAGCACCTGGGGGATTGGCTTGGCTGCGACGAAGCCGAGCTTGCTACTCTTCGAAGTCAAGCCAGCGACGATACCGGAAATGTATTGGGCTTCGTCGATATAACCAAAATAACTACCGGCGTTCTTCGGATCCTTGTCGGTCCAGAGGCCGCCGCAGTGCTCGAAGCGCAGCTTCGGGTACTTGGTCGCCATCTTGATCATGTGCGGGCTGTAGTAACCGAACGAGGTCGGGAAGAGCAGGGTAGCGCCATCGAGATTGATCATGGACTCGATGGTCTTCTCGACCGCATCGGTCTCCGGTACCTTCTCTTCCTCGACCACCTTCAGGCCCGGTATCTTCTTCAGCGCCGCCGCGCCCTGCGCGTGCGCCTGGTTGTAGCCATAGTCGTCGCGCGAGCCGACATAGATGAAGCCGATCGTCGTCTCGGCCGCGAAAGCCGGGCGGACACCGACTGCCGCTCCCAAGGAGAGCGCCGCGCCACCCTGCAACAAATGCCGTCGTGAAATCCTGCCAAGATCCATTGGATGCTCCCTTTGGCGGTGGTCCGCCCCTCTCTCGCGGCCACCGCCAGTCGGGGGCAGCCGGAATACGATGTCGCAAGCTTCGTGCCAGAGGTTATTGAGCAAGCAGGAGCGATTAACCCGTTATAAAATAAAGGCTTTGTTCCGGGGTCGAATCTTGGGCAGATGCCTGGGAGGCTAAATTATAGGCAGTATCACGACATTGTATGCAATGTAGTTAAGCAGTCTGAACCGACTTCCCCTTCGACTATCCGTCTGCCGGATGGCGCTGTCGGCGCTGCATTCATGCTAACCAATCCGCGAGTCGGGCCCTGCGCGTGAGGCGCGCGCTGGCACCGAACTTGTATCGATGGTCGTCGGGCCTCGCTTGAGAGGTTGCGGCCCGGAGGATGGAAAGTTTGAGCGAGATGGCTCCTGATATCGCCGTTCAAAATGGCTCGCTCGGCGAAGGGATCGTGCGTCGCATCAACGAGCTCGGGGTCATCTCGGAGGACGCGGACAAGCTCACGCGGATCTATCT